>NZ_JBHYHC010000123.1:6436-28740 GCF_042738955.1 Umezawaea sp. NPDC059074 | reverse complement strand
CGGCGCGCCTCCCGGTCGACTCGGCGGCGCGGCGGCCCGTGGGCTCGCCGGGAGGCGGCTCGGGCGCGGCGCGCCGACCCGTGGACTCGCCGAAGAACGGGTCGGGGTCGGCCGGGGGCGGCTCGGGGGCCGCCCGGCGGCCGGTGGGCTCGCCGAAGAAGGGGTCGGGCGCGGCGCGGCGCCCGATGGACTCCGCGCGCGGCGGTTCCGGAGCGGCACGGCGTCCGGTCGGCTCGGCGAGCGGGGGCTCGGGAGCGGCCCGCCTGCCGGTGGGCTCGGCGCGCCTGCCGGTCGACTCGGCCGCCCTGCGGCCCGTGGGCTCGGCAGGAGGCGGCTCGGGCGCGGCGCGACGGCCCGTGGGCTCGCCGAAGAACGGATCGGGATCAGCCGGGGGCGGCTCGGGTGCCGCACGACGGCCGGTGGGCTCCGCGCGCGGCGGTTCCGGCGCCGCCCGACGGCCCGTGGGCTCGGCGGGGGGCGGCTCGGGAGCCGCGCGACGCCCGGTCGGCTCGACGCGGTGCCCGTTCGGGTCCGCCGGAGGAGCGGCGCGGTGCCCGTTCGGGTCGGGTGCGGCGCGACGGCCGGTCGGCTCGACCGGGGGTGCGGCACGACGGCCCGCGGGCGGCGGGGGTGGCGGCGCGGCGCGGCGGCCGGTGTCGGCGGGCCGCGCGGGCTGCTCGGCGCCGTTCGGCCTCGTGGGTGCGGGCTGGCGGACGGGCGGCGGTGGCGGAGCCGCCCTCCGGCCGGTCGGAGCGGGAGGCGGATCCGCGGGAACGGGCCGGGGGATGTTGGTGCGGCTGTGCCGCTCCACCAGGTCCGACACGCTCAGACCGCCGCCGCCTTCGGCGCGGCGTCGGCGACCGGACGGCTGCTCTTCCTCGGGTTCCTCGGCACCTCGAGATCCGGGGCCGCCACGGCGGGGCTCGTCGGGCACCCGGTCTCCCTTCAGGTAAGTCCACTACTGGGTTGTCATCACAAGTTGACGACGGCAAGGACACAGTGGTTGCACCACCGGCGTGTCAGTCCGGTCGATAGTACGGATGACAGCGGCTCCTGACGACCACTCCCGGTGATACCTCTGGAGTAAGTGGTCGGTACCGAGCAGTCTGGCAGGGCCGAACGGGTGAACGACTAGGCGAAACAGGTGTGTCAGTAGTAACCGAGAACGCGCGAATCGGACACGGCCCGCCGACCCGAAGCGGGCCCGGCGAGCTTCACCCGCCCGTTCTCGCGGTAGGCGACCGCGTTCCGGCCCGACTGCTTGGCCGTGTAGAGCAGGCTGTCGGCGCGGAGCAACTGCTGTTCAGCGCTGACCGGGGGCCGCGACGGATCCGACTCGGCGGGCGGCTCGTAGGCCATGCCCCCGCTCACCGTCACGCGCAACTTCGGGGCGATGCCCGACCAGTCGTGACGCTCAACACGTTCACGGGCCGCCTCGACGATCGCCACGGCCGTGGTCGCCGTCACACTCGGCAGGACGAGGACGAACTCCTCGCCGCCGTACCGGGCGCAGAACGCGTCCGACGGCAGGTCCGTCTGCAGGAGCTCCACGACCCGCTGGAGCACCCGGTCGCCCAGCACGTGGCCGAACGTGTCGTTGACCCGTTTGAACCAGTCGAGGTCCATCAGGGCTATCGCCAGTCCGTGGCTCGACGTCCCCCGCTCCGCCAGGATGGCCAGCAGCCTCTGGTCGAGGTACCGGCGGTTGTAGCTGTCGGTCAGGCTGTCGCGCAGGCTCTGCTCGCGCGCCTCGGCGTGCTCGCGGCGCAGGCGGTCCACCTCGCGGCGCAGCTGCTCCGGCACCCTCGGCTGTTCGCCCTGGTCGGCGTACACCAGGTCGAGGGCCGACCGCAGGTGTTGGTAGGCCTGCCGCCACTGGCCGCGGGACGCCAGCAGCGTGGCGATCGACTCGTGCAGCTCGACGAGGCCGGTGCTCTCGGAGGGGGTGGCGTCGACCGCGAGCGGGCGTTCGTCGGGCTTCCTGCTCGGGTCTGATTCGGCGACTTCGGGTCGCAGTGCGGTCATCGCGCTCACCTCCCTACTTGCCAGGTGTCGTCTCTTCAGAGGCGGCGCTTGAGCCAGCGGGACTCGTGGACGCGTTATTTCCCCCGTCTGGTTGACTGCCCACTGCTCCGAACTAGTGACGGTCAGTGATCAACTTGGCTCTCCGTGCCCTGTTCGGCCGGAGGCGTCAGCCGCCGACGCAGGGGGCGAAGCCGTAGGCCCGGTCGTCGATCACCACGACGTGCAGGGAGCCGATCAGCGTGCCGACCGCCCCGACGTCGTCCTGGAGCGTCACGGTCGCCGCGACCACGTAGACCACGCCCCGCGGGTGGGTCCGCTGGCCGGGCGGCTCCCAGTCCGGGTCCGTCCGCAGCGTGGACATCGTGGGTTCCATCTTGAGCGTGCCCGCCTTGAGCTCGCAGGCCTGCTTGCGGTAGTCGGGGTGCTGGGTGTCCTGGAGCAGCTTGCGCTGCTCGGCGTTGCCCTTGTCGCCCGCCTCGTTGAGCTTGGTGAAGTAGCCCGCGACCTGGCCGCGTTCGACTTCGGTGATCCGCAGCGGCACCGCCGTGCCGGGGATCCGGGAGCCGCAGCCGCCCAGCAGCAGCGCGCCGGTCGTGACCAGCGCGCACGCTAACCGGGATCGGTCACCCACCCGAGTGCATCACTTCCGCCCCCATCGGGACGGTGGCGTCCTCGGGGTCGTCCAGCCACCCCTCGGGCAGCACGACCTTCGCCGGGGAGCCCTGCCGCCCGCGCGGCCCTTCGGCCTCGGACGGGTAGGGCGCGTCGTGGTCGAGCTGGCCGATCAGGTCGTCCAGCTCGCTCAACGTGCTCACCATCGCGAAGCTCCGCCGCAGGTCGCCGCCCACCGGGAAGCCGCGCAGGTACCAGGCCATGTGCTTGCGCAGGTCGCGGACGCCCTTGTCCTCGCCGTAGTGCTCGGTGAGCAGCTCGGCGTGCGTGCGCAGGATGTCCGACACCTCGCCGAGGCTCGGCCCCTCGGGGATCGGCATCCCGGCGAACGCGGCCTGGAGGTCCCGGAACAGCCACGGCCGCCCGAGGCACCCGCGCCCGACGACGACCCCGTCGCACCCGGTCTCGTCGACCATCCGCAGGGCGTCCTGCGCGCTGAAGATGTCGCCGTTGCCGAGGACGGGGATGCCGGTCACGGCTTCCTTGAGCCGGGCGATGGCCGACCAGTCGGCCTGCCCGGAGTACCGCTGCGCCGCGGTGCGCGCGTGCAGCGCGACCGACCGGGCCCCCTCGGCCTCGGCGATCCGCCCGGCGTCGAGGTAGGTCAGGTGCTCGTCGGTGATCCCGATCCGGAACTTCACGGTCACCGGGATGCCTGCGGGCTCGGCGGCCTTGACCGCGGCCCGCACGATCTCGCCGAACAGCCGCCGCTTGTACGGCAGCGCGGCCCCGCCGCCCTTGCGGGTCACCTTCGGGACCGGGCAGCCGAAGTTCATGTCGACGTGGTCGGCGAGGTTCTCGTCGACGATCATCTTGACGGCCTTGCCCATGGTCACGGGGTCGACGCCGTAGAGCTGCATCGACCGCGGGTGCTCGTCGCGGTCGAACGTGATCATGTGCAGCGTCGTCGCGTCCCGCTCGACGAGCGCGCGGGCCGTCACCATCTCGCACACGTACAGCCCCGCGCCGTACTGGCGGCACAGGCGCCGGAACGCCACGTTGGTGATCCCCGCCATCGGCGCGAGCACGACCGGCGGGTCGACCTCGTAGGGGCCGATCCGCAAGGACTTGGTGGTCTGGAGTGCCGTGGACATCCCGCCCATTGTCACCCGCCGCACGACCGGATGTGCACCGGATGGCTGAGGCGGCCGTCACCGGGCCCTAGAACGGCACGGAGAGGCACGCCAGCCGCGCCCCGGCCGTGCCCGCGTGGCCCGCGCCGGTGTGCGTGTGCTCGGCGTGCACCACGACGGACGCGGCCCGCCGGTCGGTGAACGTCCAGTCCACCTGCGCCACGGCCAGCCCGGATCCCTTCGCGTTGGTGGTGAAGTCGAGCCAGATCTCGTTGTCCGGGTTGGCGTACACGGGATCGGTCGCCCCGCCCGGCACGTGCTGGAAGTGCGGCCCCGAGTCAGCCGGGTTCAGCCCGCACGGCTTCGTGTGCGCGTGCGCCCCGTAAGCCCGGTTCGGCAACAGCCCCTCGGTGTGCAGCAGCACGAACGTGCCCCCGCCCGGCGTGGCCCACGAGAGCACCGTCGCCTCCGACCCGACGGGCGCCAACGCGATGTCGTAGACCGTCAGCGGACCGGAGGTGTGGACGGGCGGGGCGAGGACGGCGCTGAGGACGAGAGCGGCGGCGGCGAGGTGCATGGGGCCATCAGTAGCGGTCCGCCCGCACACCGGGCCAGTCACATCACCCGGTCCAGCGAACTCCATCGGAGAGGAGTACGGGAATTGGCGAAACAGCGCGGTGGTGGGCCGCCAGGGACTCGAACCCTGAACCAAGAGATTAAAAGTCTCCTGCTCTGCCAATTGAGCTAGCAGCCCTCGTGTGCAGCCTACCGACTGAACCGGTCACGCGGTGCAGGGTGGTCGACTTCGTCACTGGAGTGTCACGCGGTCCGAATCGTCGCCCGGAGAACCCGCAGTTCAGGGCGGTTCACGCGTGATCGACTCGGCTGCGGCCCGTCTCCCTTGGCGTCGGATGGCGGTGTCTCTGGCGTCGGTTGTGCCGAGTGATCCACATCACTTCGGAGCATCCGAATTGTGGTGTCGCACATCTTGCACTTGTCTGATCGGCACGACGGAAAAGGAGATGACAATGCGCGACAACACCACCTGGGGACGGCGAGCCGGTGTCGCGGTCGTCGTGCTGGCCGCCGTTGGGGCGCTGGGGGCGTGCGGGGCTCGTGGCGGTTCGCAGGCGAGTGGGGGTGCCGAGCCGTCGGGGCCGGACACGTTCACGAGCAAGTCGGCCGAGGCCGCCGGGCCGTGTGCGGCGGTGAAGGTGGCGTTGGGGGACGCGGTGGCGGCCGAGGCGGGCAACGACCAGATGCGGTTGCCGTTGACGATGACGAACTCCGGGTCCGCCGCCTGCGTGCTGCGCGGGTTCCCCGGCGCGCGGCTGGAGGGCGCGGACGGTGACGGGTGGGACCTGGTGCGGTCCGCCGACGCGATCAACGACGTGCGGTTGGAGCCCGGCGGGAAGGCGACCAGCTACCTGAAGTTCCTCAAGAGCGGCGACCCGTCGGGGTGGGCGGTGAAGTCGCTGGTGGTCACGCCGCCGAACACCACCGAGTCGCAGACGTTCCCGTGGCCGGGTGGGCCGGTCGTGCGGCAGGACGCCGCCACGCACCCCGGCACGTACATCACGCCGGTCGGCGCGTGGGGTCAGGGCGGGGCCTAGTCCCGCAGGTAGCGGGTGACGTCGAGCAGGACCTGCGGGTCGACGGGATCGGTCGTGGCGCACGCATCCAGTCCAGCCGTGACGTCCTGTTCGGACAGTCCGGTGCCGATCAGGACGAGGTGCGTCCCGCGTGGAGCGTCGCGGGGCCACGGGCCGCGCTCCACGGTCAGGTGGTCGCCGACGGTCTGCACCGCGTAGCGGTGGGGCGTGCCGAGGTCGACGAAGCCCTTCACCCGGTACACGCCCGCCGGCCGTTCGGCCAGGAACCTCATCAACCGCCGCGGGTGCAGCGGGGTCGTCGAGGTGAAGCTCACGCTGTCGTACAGCGCGTGCACGTGGTCGTCGTGCGAGACCAGGTCCTCGAAGGACAGTTGGCCGACGGTGGGCGTGCGGGGGCGGGTCTCGAACAGCAGCGCGGGGTCGACGCGGCCGTGGGTGGTCTCCACGACGGGGGTGTCGGCGGGCAGCGCCGCGCGGACCGCGGCCAGGTCGCCCGCGCGGTCGACCTTGTTCAGCACCACGAGGTCCGCGAGCCGCAGGTGCTTGGCGATCTCGGGGTGCCGGGTGCTCACAGCGGCGAACTCGGCGGCGTCGACGACCATGACGAGACCGCCGTAGACGAGCCGCTCGTGCTCGCTCGCCAGGACCAGCTTGACCATGCTCTGCGGCTCGGCCAGGCCGCTGGCCTCGATCACGACCACGTCCACCCCGGCGGACGGCTTGGCCAGGCGCGCGAGCATGTCGTCCATCTCGGACGGGTCGACGGCGCAGCACAGGCAGCCGTTGCTCAACGAGATGGTGGAGTCGACCTGGCTCGCGACCGTCATGGCGTCGATGTTCACGCTGCCGAAGTCGTTGACGAGCACCCCGATCCGGGTGCCGCCCGCGGCGGCCAGCAGGTGGTTGAGGAGCGTGGTCTTCCCGGACCCGAGGAAGCCCGCGACGACGACGACCGGGATCCGCTGCTTGGCCACCCCTCAATGCTAGAAGATCCGTGACGGAGCCGGCGCGCAGCGTGAAAATGCCGAAAAGCCCACGAACCCCGAGGTCAGCCGGATAAAGTCCGTCTCGACACGGCACTGGTGAGGGGCACGTTGGCGGAGTTCATCGGCACGGCGTTCGGCTTCCCGACGGCGTTCCTCAGCGTGCTCCTCCTGGTGGTCGTCCTCTACTGGCTGCTGGCCGCGGTCGGCGTCCTCGACGGTGACGACGGCGGCCTCGGGCTCGAGGGCGTGCTCGCCGGGCTCGGGATCGACGGCGTGCCCGCGACCGTCGTGCTGTCGCTGTTGACCGCCTTCTCCTGGTTCGCCTGCCTCGGGGGCTCCGTGCTGCTCAACGGCCTAGACCTGTCGTCACCGGTCACGATCGCGCTCGGCGTCGCCGTGCTGCTGGTCGCGCTGGTCGTCGGCGTGCTCCTCACGCGGCTGCTGGCGTGGCCGCTGCGGAAGCTGTTCCCGAACCCGCCGCAGGCGTCCCGCAACGACTTCATCGGCAGGCCGTGCGTCATCCGCACCGGCACCGTGACGCAGACCTTCGGCCAGGCCGAGGTGACCGCGTCCGACGGCTCGTCCGCGGTCGTCCAGGTCCGCCAGGCGGGCCAGGACCCGCTGGTGGCGGGCAGCACCGCACTGATCTTCGACTACGACGGCGACGGCGAGTTCTTCTGGGTCGCGCCGCTCGACCCGAACCTCTAGGGGGCCTCTGCAATGGAAGTCATCACCACGGGATTCGGCATCCTCATCGCCGTCGTCGTGCTGGTCCTGCTCGTGTTCCTGTTCATGGTGAGCCGCCTGTTCCGCAAGATCGAGCAGGGCAAGGCGCTGATCGTGTCCAAGGTGCGCAAGGTGGACGTGACGTTCACCGGGGCGGTCGTCCTGCCGGTGCTGCACCGGGCCGAGGTGATGGACATCTCGGTGAAGACGATCGAGATCAAGCGCGCGGGCAACGAGGGCCTGATCTGCCGCGACAACATCCGCGCGGACATCCGGATCACGTTCTTCGTGCGGGTCAACAAGACCGTCGAGGACGTCATCAAGGTCGCCCAGGCGATCGGCACCGCCCGCGCGTCCGACGAGGTGACGTTGCAGGAGCTGTTCAACGCGAAGTTCTCCGAGGCGTTGAAGACCGTCGGCAAGCAGCTCGACTTCGTCGACCTCTACACCAAGCGCGACGAGTTCCGCGACCAGATCATCCGCGTCATCGGCACCGACCTCAACGGGTACAGCCTGGAGGACGCGGCGATCGACTTCCTCGAGCAGACGCCGATGTCGCAGCTCGACCCGGCGAACATCCTGGACGCGCAGGGCATCCGCAAGATCACCGAGCTGACCGCGATCGAGCACGTGCGCACGAACGAGTTCCAGCGCAGCGAGGAGAAGGAGATCACCCGCCAGAACGTCGACGCGCGGGAGGCCATCCTCGAGCTGGAGCGCAGGCAGGCGGACGCGGAGACCAAGCAGAAGCGCGAGATCCAGACCATGCGGGCCCGCGAGGAGGCGGAGACCGCGAAGGTGCAGGCCGAGGAGATGTTCAAGGCCAGCAGCGCGCAGATGCGGGCCGAGGAGCAGCTCGGCATCCAGGACCAGAACAAGTTCCGCGAGATCGCCGTGGCGGAGAAGAACCGCGAGCGCGTGATCGCGATCGAGACCGAGCGGATCGAGAAGGACCGCCAGCTGGAGGTCATCGGCCGCGAGCGGGAGACGCAGCTCGCCAGCATCTCCAAGGACAAGGAGCTGGAGGGCGAGAAGCGCAACATCGCCGAGGTCGTCCGGGAGCGCATCGCCGTCGAGAAGACCGTGGCCGAGCAGGAGGAGAGCATCAAGCGCCTCCGGTCGGTCGAGGAGGCCGAGCGCTTCCGCCAGACCACCGTGATCCACGCCGAGGCCGAGGCCCAGGAAGGCCTGGTCAAGGACATCAAGGCCGCCGAGGCCGCCGAGCAGACCGCGAAGCACAAGGCGCGCGAGGAGCTGACGCTCGCCGAGGCCCGGCAGCAGACCGCCGAGCTGGACACCCGCGCGAAGATCCGGCTCGCCGAGGGCACGCAGGCCGCCGCGGCCGCCGAGGGCCTGGCGCAGGTGCAGGTCCGCGAGCGCGACGCGGAGGCGATCGAGAAGGTCGGCCGCGCGGAGGCCGTGGTGGCGCGGGAGAAGCAGCTGGCGCAGGCCGAGGGCACCGAGAAGGTGGGGCTGGCCGAGGCGGTCGTGACGCGGGAGAAGCAGCTCGCCGAGGCCGAGGGCACGGAGAAGGTCGGCATGGCCGAGGCCGTGGTCGAGCGGGAGAAGGCGATGGTGGCCGCCGCCGCGATCCGCGAGAAGCTCAAGGGCGAGGCGGAGGGCCTGTCGGACAAGGCGTCCGCGATGAACGCGCTGGACGACGCGACGCGCGGGCACGAGGAGTACCGGCTGCGGTTGGAGGCCGAGAAGGAGGTCCGCCTCGCGGGCCTCGACGTGCAGCGCCAGCTCGCCGTGTCGCAGGCGTCCGTGCTGGCCGCGGGCCTGGAGCACGCCGACATCGACATCGTCGGCGGCGAGAGCATGTTCTTCGACCGGGTGGTCGGCGCGATCACCCTGGGCAAGAGCGTGGACGGGTTCGTGGAGCACTCGGACACCGCGCAGAGCCTCGCGGGCCCGTGGCTCAACGGGTCGGCGGACTTCACCCAGGACATCACCAGGGTGCTCGGCTCGTTCGGCTCGAACGACGTGCAGAACCTGACCGTGTCCGCGCTGCTGATGCGGCTGATCTCCGTGGGCGGGCCGGATTCCGGGAAGTTGACGGAACTGCTGGACACCGCGAAGAAGCTCGGGCTCGCCGAGCGACCGGTCGCCGCCCTCGCGGCGAAGTGACGCGGCGGTGACCGTCACGCAGGAGCCGACGACGTTGGACGCGGGCACCTACGAGGTGCTGCGGGCGCGGCTCGCCGAGCAGGCGGCCGCGCTCGCGAGCCGGGCCGAGGAGCTGAACGCCGAACGCCTCCGGGTGTTCGGCGGGGCCGAGCTGCGGCTCATCGGCACCGAACGCATCCGGACCGCGAACAACTGCGTTCCCAGGGACTGCATCCAGGTCGGTGGCCTGATGCTGTTCGGGTACAACGTGTTCATCGGCCTCAAGCCCGAGACGACCGTGGACGACGTGTTCTCGCTGCACCGGTTCACCCGCGACGGTGACGCGTTCCGGTTCGAGGACGCGGGCCAGGACGCGCTGCCCGGCCTGCTGCGCGACCCGCGGTTCCTGCGCGACTTCGCCGAGCTGTACCGGTACTACCGCGACACCCGGCTGCTCCAGCTGCGCCGGGTCGAGAGCAAGGTGCTGGCGGTCTTCCAGACCGGCGCCCGCACCGAGGACATCCGCGTGCTGCGCTGGCAGGTCGAGCCGGACGGCTCGGTGTCCTACGTGGACAACCGGGGCGAGCGCGACCACGTCTTCCCGCCGTCGCACGACTTCGAGTGGACCACGACGGTCCGCGAGAACCACGTGCTGGGCAGGCACCCGCACATCTCCATCGAGGACGAGGTGTTCGTCGAGACCGTCGGCGGCGACCTCACCGTCAAGGTGGAGAACAACACCGAGACCGGCGAGGGCGTCTACCGCGAACCGGTCGACGAGCCGTTGCAGAGCCTCGCCGACGCGGACGTGCGGTACGCGCGGGTCGGGTCGCTGATCCTGCTGCGGATCCTGCCGTACAACGAGAAGGCCTGGCGGCACCTGGTCTTCAACACCCGCACCAAGAGCGTCGTGCGGCTAGACGGCATCGGGCAGGCGTGCCAGCGGCTGCCCGAGGACCAAGGGCTGATCTTCCCCGGCGGCTTCTACCTGGAGACCGGGGTCAGCAAGACCTTCGACACCGAGGTCGAGGCGCTGGAGTTCGAGCGGGTGATCCGCTCGACCAACGGCGAGGACGTGCTCTACGTCTTCCACGCGCGCAGCGAGGGCCGGTCGCTCCTGTTGCCGTACAACGTGATCCGCAAAGAAGTCGCGACGCCGATCCCGTGCCACGGGTACTCGCTGTTCGACGACGGCACGCTGGTCGTGTTCCGCGCCGCGTCCGAGGAGCCGACGCGGGTGCACCCGATGCAGGTGTGGCAGACGCCGTACCTGTCGGACACCTACGCCGCCGCCCAGCCCGTCGGCACCGGGCCGCTGGACCGCGTCGGCAACGCCGACCTGGTGCGCGGCATCTCCGACTGCCTGTCCATCTCCCGGATGGTCGGCGAGATGGCCCCGTCCGCGCCGGTGTTCGAGGGCCTGATCGCCGCGTGCGCGCGGGCGTTCGACCACTACCACTGGCTCGGCGAAGCGGATCTGCACGACCTGGGCACGCCGTTGGCGCTGGTCCGGACGACGGCCGAGCAGGTGCTCGACGAGTTCGAGACCGTGCAGGCGCTCACCGACCAGGCCGCCAGCGCCCTGGAGGAGGCGAGCGCGCAGGTCACGTCCCTGGTGCGGCAGCAGCGCGGCGAGACGCCGACGTCGGCCGACGCGTGGGTGCGCAGGCTCGCGGACCTCCGCAAGGCCCAGGGCAGGCTCGTCACGCTGCGGGAACTGCGGTACGTCGACCTCGCGCGGATCGACGCGCTGGTCGCCGACCTCACCGCCGAACTGGGCACGTCCGCGCAGCGGGCCGTCGCCCACCTCCAGCGCGAGGACGCCTTCACGGGCTACCACACCGAGGTCGACGAGCTGATCGCCAAGGCGGACGCCATCGCGACCGTCGCCGAGGCCAAGCCCGTGGTGGAGCGGCTGGCCGAGCAGTCGCAGGGGTTGGAGATCCTCACCGAGGTCGTCGGCTCGCTGGACATCGCCGACGCCACCGTGCGCACCGGCATCCTGGAGCGCATCGGCGAGGTGCTCGGCGGCGTCAACCGGGCGCGCGCCACCGTGGACGGCCGCCGCAAGGCGCTGCTGGACACCGAGGGGCGAGCCGCGTTCGCCGCCGAGTTCGCCCTGCTCGGGCAGGCCATCACCGGCGCGCTGGCCGTGGCGGACTCGCCGCAGCGGTGCGACGAGCAGCTCGGCAGGCTGCTGCTCCAGCTGGAGAACCTGGAGTCGCGGTTCAGCGACTTCGACGACTTCCTCGCGGAGTTGGGCGCGAAGCGCACGGACGTCTACGAGGCGTTCTCCTCGCGCAAGCAGGCACTGCTGGACGAGCGCGCCCGCCGGTCCGACCGGCTCGTCGACTCGGCGGACCGCATCCTCGCCAGCGTCACCCGGCGGGTCGGCACGCTCGCGTCGCTGGACGACGTGAACACCTACTTCGTGTCCGACCCGATGGTCGCGAAGCTCCGCGGCGTCGTCGGTGACCTGCGGGAACTCGGCGACCAGGTGCGCGCGGAGGAGCTGGAGGGCAGGCTCCTCGCCGCGCGGCAGGAGGCCGGGCGCTCGCTGCGCGACCGGCTCGACCTGTTCACCGACGGCGGCGAGACGATCAAGCTGGGCAAGCACCGGTTCGCGGTGAACACCCAGACCGTGGACCTCACGCTCGTGCCGCAGGACGGCCGGATGTCGTTCGCCATCACCGGGACCGACTTCCGCGAGCCCGTCGTGGACCCGGACTTCGCGACCACCAAGCCGTTCTGGGACCAGCTGCTAGTGTCGGAGACGGCCGAGGTCTACCGCGCCGAACACCTGGCCGCGGCGGTCCTCGCCGGGTACGACGACCCCGCGGTGCTGCACGAGACCGACCTGCTCGACGTCGTGCGGCGTGCCGCGGAGTCCCGGTACGACGAGGGCTACGAACGCGGTGTGCACGACCACGACGCCGCGCGCGTCCTCGAAGTGCTGCTCCGCCTGCACGCAGGCGCGGGCGTGCTGCGCTACCCGCCGACGGCCCGCGCCGCCGCCCAGGTGTTCTGGGCGTTCGAGGCGGACGACGAGCTGAAGGCCGCCTGGACCCGCCGCGCCACCTCGCTGGCCCGCGCCCGCACGGTGTTCGGGCGCTCGTCGGCGATCGACGCGCTGGCCGACGAGATGGGCGCCTCGATCGGCGACGCGGTCGCGGGCGAGTACTTGTTCGAGGAACTGGCCACCGGGCAGCAGGGGTTCGCGACCAGCGCCGCCGCCCGGTCGCTGCTGGAGGGCTTCCACCGGGCGCTGGGCAGCCGCCACGAGTTCGACGAGGACCTGCGGTCGGTCGACCTGCCCGCCCGCCGCCAGCTCGTGGAGGCGTGGCTCGGCGTGTACCTCGGTGTGGAGACGTCGCCGGACCTGCCGGAGGCGGTCGCGCTGGAGCTGTGCCGCGACCTGCCGCGCTACGAGTCGTCGGCCGAGCTGACCGGCGTCGTGGACGGCCTGCTCGGCACGCACCCGCGGATCGCGGACCGGCGGCTGGAGTTCCGCGTCGACGAACTGCTCGCCAGGACCAGGTCGTTCCGGCTGGAGCGGGTGCCCGCGTACCGGGCGTACCTGCGCCAGCGCAACGACCTGGTGGCGCGCAAGAAGAAGGAGCTGCGGCTGGACGAGTTCCAGCCGAAGGTGATGAGCGCGTTCGTCCGCAACCGGCTGCTGGACGAGGTGTACCTGCCGCTGATCGGCGACAACCTGGCCAAGCAGCTCGGCGCGGCCGGTGACGCCAAGCGCACTGACCAGATGGGCCTGCTGCTGCTCATCTCCCCGCCGGGCTACGGCAAGACGACGCTGATGGAGTACGTCGCCAACCGGCTCGGCCTGATCTTCGTGAAGGTCAACGGCCCGTCGCTCGGCCACGACGTGACGTCCGTCGACCCGGCCGAGGCGCCGAACGCCACGGCGCGGCAGGAGATCGAGAAGATCTCGTTCGCGCTGGAGATGGGCAACAACGTCCTGCTGTACTTGGACGACATCCAGCACACGTCGCCGGAGCTGCTGCAGAAGTTCATCTCGCTGTGCGACGCGCAGCGGCGGATGGAAGGCGTGTGGAACGGCGGCACGCGCACGTACGACCTGCGCGGCAAGCGGTTCGCGGTCTGCATGGCGGGCAACCCGTACACCGAGTCCGGCAAGCGCTTCCGCATCCCGGACATGCTCGCCAACCGCGCCGACGTGTGGAACCTCGGCGACGTCCTGTCCGGCCGCGAGGACCTGTTCGCGCTGAGCTACGTGGAGAACGCCCTCACGTCCAACCCGGTGCTGGCCCAGCTGTCCACCAGGGACCGCAATGACGTGGAACTGCTGGTGCGCTTGGCCCGCGGCGACGACAGCGTCCGCCCCGACCAGCTCACCCACCCGTACTCGTCGGTCGAGCTGGACCAGGTGCTCTCGGTGCTGCGCAAGCTGATCCGCGCCCAGGAGGTCGTGCTGGCCAACAACCAGGCCTACATCGCCTCCGCCGCCCAGTCCGACGCGTCCCGCACCGAACCCCCGTTCCAGCTCCAGGGCTCGTACCGGAACATGAACAAGCTGGCCGAACGCATCGTGCCGGTGATGAACGACGAGGAGCTGTCCGCCGTCATCGACGACCACTACGCAGGCGAGGCCCAAACCCTCACCTCCGGCGCGGAGGCGAATCTGCTGAAACTGGCCGAACTGCGCGGCACCCTGACCGAGGAGCAGGCCGAACGGTGGGCCGAGGTGAAGGCGGGCTACCGACGGGCACAGGCGTTGGGCGGCTCCGCCGACGACCCGATGAGCAGGGCGGTCGGCGCGGTCGGCCTGCTGGCGGACCGCGTCGGCACGGCCATCGACCGCCTGGCACCGCCGCCCTGAACCGCAAGATCAACTCGGCGCGAACCGAAAATGTCGTACCCCTGAGGTAACGTGAAATCAGGGGGTCCCCTGGGCGGGGGACCCCCGGTTTCCGTTGGCGGGTAGGCGTTTCGTCGACGGGACGGTCGGCCCCCGGTCAGCTTCGGCCCCAGGCAGCTTTGGCGGTCAGCCCCGGTCAGCCCCGGCGGTCAACCCCCGTCAACGCTCCCGCTCGGCGAGGCGTTTCCAGTTCAGGAGTTGGCGGCGGGCCATGACCAGGTCGCCGACCGACAGGGCGGGGGCCGTCCAACGGCCTGGTCGAGCGACGACCTTGAGCAGCAGGCGGGTCGTGTCGCCGTGGGGCACGAGCACGTAGGACATGAACGCGCCCATGATGGTGGCCGTCAGGTGTTCGCCCGGTTCCACCGAGACGATCCGGCCGAGCGGGCGCCCGCCGGAGGCGGTGAACGGCTCGCCGACCCGCGGTTCCGGCAGGCCCGCCAGTGAGCGGGGTGAGCGGCGGCCGAGGTTGTCGATCCAGTCGTAGGAGTACGGGGCCAGCCGGACCTGCGCTACCCACGGCCACACCGCGTCGGCCGGCGCTTCGACGCCCACACCCCGCCACGCCTGGAGCGTCGGCGAGGTGACGAGGTCGTCGCACGGGTAGTGGCGTCGGACCTCGCTGTCGTTCACGCCCCACCGGTCACCGATCACGCGGTCATCTTCCTCCCTCTTGGCCGACCTTCTACTCAGTGATACCGTGTACTGGTACTCGGCGGCACTAGGTACCAAGAGGCCCGATGGACGACCTGACGGAGATGTTGAAGGGCACGCTCGAAGGCTGCGTGCTGGAGATCATCGGCGGCGAGGAGACCTACGGGTACGCCATCACGCGTCGGCTGAACGACCTCGGCTTCACCGACGTCGTCGAGGGCACGGTCTACACGATCCTGCTGCGGCTGGAGAAGAACGGGCTCGTCGAGGTCGCGAAACGGCGGTCGGGGGTGGGGCCGCCGCGGAAGTTCTACGCGCTCAACGACGCGGGTCGCGAGCGGCTCGCGGCGTTCTGGGCGAAGTGGGAGTTCGTGACCTCGCGCATCGACACGCTCAAGAAGGGTGGGGCATGAACTTCTGGGAGACCATCACCGGCAGCGACATCACCAGGGAGCACAAGGCTTTCGAGGTCCGGGCGGACGCGCTGCCCGCCGACCACCGGGCCGCGTGGACCGAGATCAAGGGCCACCTCGCCCCCTACGCGGACTTCACCGGGCGGAACCTGACGCCGATCCTCGACAGCGCGCTCGGCCTGCTGGAGGAGACGGCGGCCGACGGGCAGAGCGCCCGCGAGGTGCTGGGCGACGACGTCGAGGGCTTCTGCGCGGCCTTGGCGGGCGGCGAGGGCAGTCGGACGTTCCGCGACCGGTGGCGGCGGCAGTTGAACAGGAACGTCGCCCGGAAACTGAGCAGGCTGGGAGGCTGACGTGGGCGTCAGGGACATCATCGAGGGCAAGAGGCAGTGGCGGGCGCTCCAGGCGAGGGTCAA
The DNA here is from genome assembly GCF_042738955.1 of Umezawaea sp. NPDC059074. Lineage (NCBI taxonomy): Bacteria > Bacillati > Actinomycetota > Actinomycetes > Pseudonocardiales > Pseudonocardiaceae > Umezawaea > Umezawaea sp. NPDC059074. Next base: position 13,159 of record NZ_JBHYHC010000123.1, on the reverse strand, counting down.
GGCGCTCCCGCCGGACTACCGGATCGTCTACCAGGAGATGCAGCGGTACTACTTCAAGGTCGGGCCGGTCGACCTGGTCGACGGCACGCTGCTCTCCGGGATCGTCGACTTCTTCGAGGAGGGCGTCGCGGCGGGCAAGGGGGTCCTGGAGGTCGTCGGCGACGACGTCGCCGCGTTCAGCGACGGCCTGATCGAGGGCACGCGCACCTACGCGGACGTCTACCAGGAGTCGCTCAAGTCCGCGGAGTAGCTAGCGATCCCCGGCCCCGCAAGCGATTCCGTCCCGGTTCCCGTCCAACTCGTGCCGGTCCAGCCCCTTGACCTCGATGCGCTTGGACCCGTGCCCCCGCAGCCAGTCGCACTCGTCGACCAGCAGCGGGAACAGCCACGGCACGCACAGGCCGTCGGTGTCGTAGTCGTCGTCGCAGCCGCCGAGGTCTTCCAGCCACGGCGGCAACCCCCCGCGCGTCGGCTCCGGACGCGGCTTCGGGACGGGCTTGTCCTCGGTTCGGGGCGGCGGCGGAGGCGGTGGGGGCGCGGGTGGGGGCGGCGGTGTGGTGGTCGTCGGGCCGACGCCGAGGACGCTCGTGGTGTACGTCGCGCTGAGCACGGGTTCCGGGCCGAAACTGCCCTGCACCTGGCGGACGTCGACCGGTTTGGGGCCGCCGGAGAGCAGCAGGGCGCCGATCATCGCACCACCGATCAGCGCTGCCCCCGCGATGGCGAGGACGCGGCGTCTGCCACTGATCATCTCCAGATGCACCCGCTCCACCGATTCCACGCCCACGGCGTCACGTGGAATCGGCGTGGCCGCCGGGAGCGTTACCGATTGGGCCAATCGGAGTGTGCGGGCGTTCGCCGTGCGTGACAATCGGAGCAACGCCCACCCGTGAGAGAGGCCCGCCTCCATGAACGATCCCGCTCAGCGCGCCGCGCTCGAAGCCCGCAACGCGGCTCTGCGCACCCAGGTCGACTCCATGCTGGCCAACCTCGAACGCCAGACCGCGGCGTTGCGCGAGGCGCAGGCGGAAGCGGTGGCGAAGACCGGGTCGGCGTCGTCGGCGGACGGGCTCGTGCACGTGGTCGTCAACTCGGCGGGCATCGTCACGGACGTGCGGTTCGCGCCGAACGCCTTCGAGCGCAACACCCCCGAGAAGCTCGCGCGGTCGGTCGTCCAGGTCATCCAGGCCGCCGCGGTCGACGCGCGGAGCCAGGCGGACGCCGCGATGGCCCCGTTCCAGCAGAACGTGCCGGACCTGCCGGACCTGTTCCCCGGCGCGCCGTCGTTGAAGGACCTCGTGCCCACGCCCGCCGCGCCCCCGTTGACGCCGCCGAAGAAGCCGGACGACGACGAGCCCCGCGACTCCATGATGAACGGGAACGACTGGTGAGCGGCTTCGAGGTCGACCCGACCGCCCTGCGGTCCGCGTCGCCGAAGTTCTCGTCCACGGGCGACAAGCTCGCCGACGCGTGGGAGGCGCTGCGCTCGGTAATGGACGCCGAGGGCCAGTGCTGGGGCAACGACGAGGCGGGGCAGAAGTTCGCGCAGGGCTACACGCCCGCCGCGGAGACCGCCCGCGAGGCGTTCCCCGGCCTCGCCCGCGGCATCACCGACATCCGCACCGAACTGGACGACACCGCGGCGACCTGGGAGCAGTACGACCAGGCCAACGCGCGGTCGTTCGGCGCTCAGGGCTGAGGGGGAACCGATGGGCATCGAGATTCCGGGCGCGGTCGAGTGGCTGGTCCCGATCGTCGTCGGCGCGGACTGGCCGGAGGGCGACGAGACCGCGCTCCGCAGGCTCAGCGAGGCGTGGACCGCGGCGGCGACCGCCGTGGGCGAGGTGATCCAGGACGGCAACGGCGCGTCCACGGCCGCGCTGGGCTGCATGTCCGGCGAGACGTCCGAGGCGTTCGAGAAGTACTGGAAGCAGTTCGTCGAGGGCGACGCGTACCTCGTCAACCTGCAACAGCTGTGCACGGACCTGGCGTCCGGCAGCGACGACGCCGCGCTGAACATCGAGTACACCAAGCTCAGCATCATCGCCGCGCTGATCATCCTGGCGGCGCAGATCGTGGCCATGATCGCCTCGGCGGTGGCCACGTTCGGCGCGAGCACCGCGGGCGTCCCGATCGCCCAGGCGGCGACCCGGATGACCGTGCAGATGTTCTTCCGCGAGCTGATCAAGCAGATCGCCGTCAACGTGGCGATCAACGTCGGCGTCGACGCCGCCATCCAGGGCTTGCAGTTCGCCAAGGGCGACCGCAAGAGCTGGGACGTCGACAAGACGATCGACGCGGGCATCGCCGGTGTCGCCGCCGGTGTCGCGAGCGGCGCGGTCGGCTCGGTGTCCAAGGGGCTGGGCAACGCCAGCAGCAACTTCTTCCAGGCCGCCGGTCGCGGCGCGGCCGAGGGCGCGCTCGCCGGGGCGAGCGGCAACGTCATGAACAACTGGGCCCACGGCAAGTTCGGCCTCGAGGACACCCTGGGCGCGGTCGTGTCCGGCGCCTCCTCCGGCAGCGTCGGCGGCGCGGTGGGCGGCATGTCGACCAGGCACGAGGGCTTGGCGGGCACCTGGGTCCCCGGTGAGACGCCGGGCACCACGGCGGGTCCGAACACCCAGGGGCACACCTTCACGACCGCCGACGGCGCGACGGTCCACGCGAACGTCGAGGGCAACCCGTACAACTCGGGGTGGGGTTCGGGCAGGGCCCAGCACATCCCCAGCGACGGCGGGCCGAACAACGTGAACGACGCCCGTGACGACGACTACGAGGTCAAGACCTCGGCGAACCCGCCCCGGATGGTCGGGCACCTCGACCTGCCCGACCCGCCGAAGCGGTAGTCACACCCAGGGCTGGTAGCCGAGCACGGGGGCGTGGTCCGGTCGGACCTCGCCCCAGTTCGGGCTGCCGGGCGGCAACGGGTGCAGCTCGGCCCGCCGGAGCCGAGGCCGGACGCGCGCCCAGTCCACCAGCGCGACGACCGCGATCACGGCGGCGACCAGTCCGGGGATCCGCGCGCCCGCCATCGGCAGCAGCAGGAACGCGAAGCTGCCCGCGGCGGAGGCGACGAGCAGCCGCCAGCCGACGCCGTAGAGGGGCCTCCTGGTCTCCACCCCGCCGCCGCTGGTCCTGGCCAGCGCCCACGCGTGCAGCCGGTACCAGCCCGCGAGGTCGAGGTCGTCCGGCGGCGCGGGAGAGGCCGTCGCCGCGCGTGCCTTGACCAGTTCCGCGATCAGCCGCAGGTCCGGGGTCGGCACGAGCCACTGCTGGGGCCCGGCCACGATCCGCAGCCAGGTGGAGTCGACGACCACGTGCAGGCGACCGCCGGGGGAGTACCACTGCCCGACCTCCGGCGCCGACCGTGACCCGCACTGCACCAGGCTGACGTCGGCCAGCCACGCGGCTTGCGCCACGACGGTGCGGGACTTGCGCACCACCCGGTCGCCCCGCACGTCCAGCCGCTCGCCGCTCAAGAGCTGGAACGGCACCTCGACCGCGCTGCCGCCCAGGTCCGTGCCGCGCCAGCGGGTGAACACCGCGCCCGCGACCCCCGCCAGCACCGGGCCCAGCACGAGCGCCAGGGCGAACAGCCACCGCTGCTGGATCACCAGCCACATCAGGGTCAGCGGAACCGGCACGAACGCGACCCTGAGCCACAGCCGGGGGATCCGGAGGGTGCACAGCCACGCCACCAGCGCCACCCCGGTCCACGCCAGGAAGCCCGCGGTGGCGGACGTGGCCAGCAGCAGCGCGAGCGGGAGGCCCACGACGCCCGCCAGCGCCAGTGGCGCGGCGATCAGCCACCGGACGGCCATCCCCGGCCCGGTCGGCAGCGGCTCGTCCGGCCCTCGGGTCGGGTAGACCTTCGGTCCCACCGGGTCCGGCGCGGGCAGCACCTCGGCGACGTGGCCGTCCAGCTCCCGTTCCGGCTGCTCCACGTGCGACGACAGCGCCCGCCCCGTCCGGGCGCGGACCAGGTCCGCGAACTTCGCGGCCTTCTCCACCGGCAAGACCTGCTCGACCTCGCCGACCCGCACCACGACCACGTCCCCCGCGGGCACCGACTGGCTCGGGCCGTGGCGCAGCACGGCCCACGGGGCCTCGTTCGGCACCGCCGCGCGCACGCCCACCGCCGTCACCTCGGCGAGCGGCAGGGCCTTCCACGGCGTCTTCCCGCGCTTCTGGCCGGGGGCCAGTTCCATCGGCTCGCCGGTGGCCCGCTGGAGCCAGATCTCCAAGGCCCGGTCGGTCACGACCACGGAATCGGCGTTCCAGAAGGACTTCTCCACCACCCGGATCGGGAAGTCCACGTGGAACGGCGACGTGCCCAGCACCTCGGCGGGCCGGGCCGCCAGCGCGAGCCGGGCCAGCCACGCGACCAGCGTCGGCGGCACCAGCAGCGCGAGGTAGAGGAGCACGTTCAGGCCGGGGTGGAGTTCGACCGGCCGCAGGTGCACCGTGATCGCCGCCATGGCCCCCAGTGCCTGGATGCCGGCCACCATCAGCGACACCACCGCCCAGCGGTTCGGCTGGTAGCGGTACCTCCAGCCGAACCACGCCAGCCCGGCCACCGGCGCCACCGCGGCGACCGCCGGTAGTAGGACGTCCGTCCCCTCGGTGGCCAGCAGCGGCAGCGGCAGCGCCGCGTAGACCAGGTGGATCACGAGCGTGAGCAGGAGCAACAACCTCGACAGCATCGTCAGCGGGCCCCGTCCGAGTCGTCCATGGCGCACATCATGTCGTGACGCGCGGTCGCCCGCCTGTGACACGATGGAATCGTGGCCACGCCGAACTCGGTGACCTGGCAGTTGCACGCCGATCCGGCGATGTGGGTGGCCGGGATCTCCAGCCTCTACCTCCAGGCGCTGCACCCGCGCGCGGCTGCGGGAGTCGTGCAGAACTCGAACTTCCAGCGCGACCCGCTCGGCAGGCTGTCGCGGACGGCGAGCTTCGTGGGCGTGTCGACCTACGGCACGGCCGAGGAGGTCGAGGCCGCGGCGCTGAAGGTGCGGACGGTGCACCGGTCGTTGCGCGGCAAGGACCCGGAGACCGGGGCGGGGTTCCGGATCGACGACCCCGAACTGCTGCGGTGGGTGCACTGCGCCGAGGTGCACTCGTTCCTCACCGTCGTGCGCCGGGCGGGCTACCGGCTCACCGACGCCCAGGCGGACCTGTACCTGGCCGAACAGCGGCAGAGCGCCACCCTCGTGGGGCTGCACGCCGACGAGGTGCCGGGGTCCGTTGCCGAGATGGCGGACTACCTTCGGGAGGTCCGGCCCGAGCTGCGCTCGTCGGCCGACGCCGACGTGGTCTACCGGTTCCTGCACCGCCCGCCGGTGCGCGGAGCCCTGCGCTGGGGCCTCGGGCTGTACGAGCCGGTGCTCGGCCACCTCGCGTACTCGCTGCTGCCCGACTGGGCGGTCGAGCGGTACGGGCACCGGCCCTACTCGGCCCGGAAGGCGACGGCGGTGCTGCGGGCGCTGCGCGGGGCCGCGAAGACCGTTCCAGGACTGGTGCGCTGGCGGGTGCCGACCGGTCACGTGAACCGGGCCGTCTACCGGCTCGGGTGGTCCGCCTACCCCCGGCGCGCCCTGCTGCCATAGGAATTTGGCCTACATCACAGTGGTTGATCACCCGAACGGCCTAGTGAAACGGCGGACTGCGACGCTTCTCGCATAAGAGAGCCTTATGCGTTCCGTAACATGGGAAGCGCGAATCCCGAGGTCGGGTCGATGGCGACCGCTCCCGTGACTCCTCGGTTGACGCCCTGCCCGCACGGTTCGAGGAGAGGTTCCCCCTTGTTGCGTCGAATGCTGCCCATAGCCGTTTCGGTGGCCTTGCTCGCCGCGTGCGGAGGCGCCCCCGACAACACCCTGGAAGGCCGGGCCGACAGCGGCGCGCTGACCATCGGCATCCGGTTCGACCAGCCGGGGCTCGCCCAGCGGCGGATCGACGGCAAGTTCGTCGGCTTCGACGTCGACGTGGCCAAGTACATCGCCGGCCAGCTCGGCGTGGACGAGAAGAAGATCACCTGGGTCGAGGCCCGGTCCGCCGACCGCGAGAAGATGATCGTGTCCGGCGCGGTCGACTTCGTCGTGGCGACCTACTCGATCACCGACAAGCGCAAGCAGCAGGTGGCGTTCGCGGGCCCGTACTTCGAGACCGGGCAGGGCGTGCTCGTCCGGTACACCGAGCAGGAGATCACCGGCCCGGACAGCCTCAACGGCAAGAACCTGTGCTCGGTCACCGGGTCCACGTCGGCGCAGAAGGTCGAGAGCGACTTCGCGAAGGGCGTGAAGCTGGTCGAGTACGGCCAGTACTCCGACTGCGTGACCGCGCTGCTGGCGGGCAACGTCGACGCCGTCACCACGGACGAGGTCATCCTCGCGGGCTTCGCCGCGGCGAACCCGGAGCTGCTCAAGGTGGTGGGCCCCAAGTTCAGCACCGAGCGGTACGGCGTCGGCCTGCCGAAGGACGACCTGAAGGGCCGGGCGGACGTGAACGCGGCCATCAACAAGATGATCAGCTCGGGCGAGTGGGCGAAGTCGTTCTCCCGCAACATCGGCGAGTCCGGCGTAGAGGTACCCAAGCCACCACAGGTCACCGAGCAGTAGAACGCGAAAGAGGGGCGGATCGGCCTCCCACCCCCCCGACCCCCCCCCTGCGGTGGGCGCGGAAGCCCGCCGCGATGACAACCAAAGCAACACCACAGCCCTC
>NZ_JBHYHC010000123.1:0-6426 GCF_042738955.1 Umezawaea sp. NPDC059074 | reverse complement strand
GTGTCGGGGTTTGTGTTACCCACGCCACAACTGGTCACCGTCCTGTAGACCGCTAAAGTGGGGCGTATCGCCCCCCCACACCCTATCCGCCCCTCTTCGCTTTGCTGCTTACGCCGCGGACTTGGCGAGCCAAGCACTCCAGTCGAGAGCCCAGTCGTAGTAGGTCCGGTCGGCTTCCGAGAGCGGGATGCTGGACCCGGTCACGTTCACCGGGTCGCCGGGGATGACCTCGTCGTAGTACAGCTTCGCGTTCTCCGGGGCCAGGTTCGCGCAGCCGTGCGAGACGTTCTCGTTGCCCTGCGCGTACCGCGAGCCCTCGTAGCCGTGCACGTACTCGCCGTTGTACGAGATCTGCACGCCCCACGGGACCTTGACGTCCTTGTAGTCGTACTTGAGGTTCGTCATCGACACCTCGGGCGACTTCGAGATGACAACGTGGATGCCGTTGTGCGTGACGCGGCCGGGGTCGGACTCCAGGCCGTAGCTGGACGGGAAGTCGAACAGCTGCTGGCCGTCCTTGGTGACGACGAACCGGTGGGTCTGCGTGTCGGCGGTCGCGATCAGCGCGCGGCCGATCGTGAAGTGCACCGTCACGTCCTGGCTGCCGTACGCGCCGTCGCCGTGGGGCACGCCGTACAGGTTCGCGTGCACGTCCACCGTGGTGCCGGGCGTCCAGTACGCCTTGGGCCGCCAGTGCACCTCGGTGTCGCTCAGCCACGCCCACGCGCCCTCGGTGGGCACGGAGGTCTCGATCTTCAACGCCTTCTGGACACTGGCCTTGTCGGTGACCGGCGCGGAGAACTCGATCGCGACGGGCATCGCCACGCCGTAGGTCTGGTCGTCGCCGACGTTCAGGCTGCCGCTGATCTGCCGCGCGGGCGTCACGGTCGTGAACGCGCCGGTGATCGGCGCCTCCTTGCCGTCGTTGCCGACGGCCGTGCCGGTCCACGTGTAGGACTTGCCGTACCCGAGCGGCTCACTGGCCACCCAGCTCGTGCCGTCGGCCGCAGGAGCCCCCGCCACCTGCTTGCCGTCGGCGTTGGTCAGTGCCACGGACACGAGCTTGCCCTCCGTGACCGAGACCTTGACCGGTCCGGCCGGGCTCGCGTCCTCGGTGCCGTTGGCGGGCGTCGTGCTGACGGCCATCGGGACCTGCACGGCGACGTTCTTCGCCTGCTGCTCGGTCGCGGCCGTGGTCGCCGACTCCGAGCCGCCGCCGCACCCCGCGACGAGCACCCCGACGGTCAGCACCACCGCTGCCGCCCACCTCTTGCGAATTCCCACTGGGTTCCCCTCCCACCACGCTTTACGCCCTCTCTGACGTGTCGTGGGACTCCGGCGTTGTCCCAGCGGGATTGTGATCCCGGTCACGTAGTGCCGGACTTCGGTGTCGATCATCCGAAGATCGCGGCCACACCACCGGAACCGGCCTGTAGCAGGCCCTTCACCACGGCCGTCGGCACGGTCGCGGAGCGCCCGGTTTGGTCGCTTCGACCTGTAGTCTTCGGCCTCCCCAAGCGATACCCTGGCCTCGCAGGCCGTGGTTTCTGTGTTCGTGTCTCACGCTCGCGGAACAGCACGCGGGCGGACCCTCTTCTCGTTGAGGCAAGCGGAGGAGATGCCCCCGGGACGGCCGGGGGTTGCATGGTGCAACCTCAAGCTTTCCTGCGATGGAGGCAGGTACATGGCACAGGGCACTGTCAAGTGGTTCAACTCCGAAAAGGGCTTCGGCTTCATCGCCCAGGACAACGGCGGCGCTGACGTCTTCGTCCACTACTCGGAGATCCAGGGCAACGGCTTCCGCTCCCTGGACGAGAACCAGCGCGTCGAGTTCGAGGTCGGCCAGGGGCAGAAGGGCCCGCAGGCCCAGAACGTCCGGGCGATCTGAGTCGGTTCAACCGAAGAGGCCCCGCACCGGGATTCCGGTGCGGGGCCTCTTCGCGTGTGTCGGCGGGTCAGAAACCGCGCTGGTGGGCTTCCCACTGCAACCGCTGCATGACCCACTCGGTCGCGAGCGCCTGCGGGGACGTCTGGCGCTCGGCGGCCAGCTCCTTCAGCTGCTCGTTGTCCATGAGGGTCAGGCGGAGCTGGTAGACCTGCGCGGTGCCGAAGCTGGTGCCGGACGCGGTGGTCTCGACGTCGGCGGTCTCCGGTGCCAGCGCGGCGAGGTACGAGGTCAGCTCATCGTCGGCGTCGGCCTCCGGCGTCGCGTCGCCCTCCACCACTTCCTGGTGGGGCGGGCGGTGACGGCCGGACTTCGAACGACCAAGGGACGGTAGGGGCACCGCGATAGGATAACGGTTGGATTGCGGCCACCGTAAAAGTGTGACCCCGGTCACGCTTCGCTCGTGGAGAGGCCCCCGCGCCAGGGGGAGGAACGCGGGGGCCGGAGGGGATCTCCACAGGTGCTGACCGGGGGTGTGTCAGCAATTCGGATTGTTGCACGCGCACCCTCCTCCGGGGAGGGGGTAAAGCGTATTTCTTCAGCTCGCGCGAGGACGGAACCGCTTCAGCCGCAAGCTGTTCGTCACCACGAACACGCTGGAGAAAGCCATCGCGGCCCCCGCGAGCATGGGATTCAGGAAACCGAGTGCCGCCAACGGCAAACCGGCAACGTTGTAGGCGAACGCCCAGAAAAGATTTCCCTTGATGATCCCGAGAGTCCTGCGGGACAAGCGGATCGCGTCCGCGGCCACCAAGAGGTCGCCGCGCACGAGGGTGAGGTCTCCCGCCTCGATGGCCACGTCGCTGCCCGTGCCCATCGCGAGCCCGAGGTCCGCGGCCGCCAGCGCGGGCGCGTCGTTCACGCCGTCGCCGACCATCGCGACGACCTTCCCCTGAGCCTGCAACGCCCGCACTGCGTCGACCTTCTCCGACGGCAGCACGTCCGCGACCACGTCGGCCTCGTCGATGCCGACCTCGGCCGCGACCGCCCGCGCCACCACGGCGTTGTCACCGGTGAGCAGCACCGGCCGCAGCCCGAGCGCGCGCAGCTCCCGCACCGCCGCCGCGCTGGTCGGCTTCACCGTGTCCGTCACCGCGAGCAGGCCGTGGGCCTTCCCGTCGACCGCCACCGCGACGACCGTGCGCCCGGCCCGTTCCGCTTCGTCTGCGGCGTTCTTGAGGCCCGCGGGCAAGTCCACGTCGTGCGCGGCCAGCAGCCGCGGTCGGCCGACGACGACCTCGCGGCCGTCCAGCCTCGCCGTGACGCCGAGGCCCTCGCGGTTGCGGAAGTCGGTGACGTCCGGGAGTTCCCCGACCTCGGCGCCCGCGCCGCGCACGATCGCGGCGGCGATGGGGTGCTCCGAGCCGTTCTCCACCGCGCCCGCGACCCGCAGCAGGTCCGCCCGCTCGACGCCGTCGGCGGTGACCACGTCGACCAGCGCGAGCTTCCCGGCGGTCACGGTGCCGGTCTTGTCCAGGACGATCGTGTCGACGCGGCGGGTCGACTCCAGCACCTCGGGGCCCTTCACCAGGATGCCGAGCTGCGCGCCCCGGCCGGTGCCGACCAGCAGCGCCGTCGGCGTCGCCAGGCCGAGCGCGCACGGGCAGGCGATGACCAGCACGGCCACCGCGGCCGTGACCGCGAACTCGACCGGGCGGCCCACCAGCAGCCACGTCGCCAGCGTCACCAGCGCGATGCCCAGCACGATCGGCACGAACACCGCCGAGATGCGGTCCGCCAGCCGCTGCACCTCCGCCTTGCCCGCCTGCGCCTGCTCCACGAGCGACGCCATCCGGGCCAGCTGGGTGTCCGCGCCGACCTTCGTGGCCCGCACGACCAGCCTGCCGCCCGCGTTGACGGTCCCGCCGACGACGGCGTCGCCCGCGCCGACCTCCACGGGCACCGACTCGCCGGTGACCATCGAGCGGTCGACCGCCGAACTGCCGTCGACGACCACGCCGTCCGTCGCGATCCGCTCGCCGGGCCGCACCACGAACCGCTCGTCGACCCGCAGCGACCCGACCGGCACCCGCACCTCGCGGCCGTCGCGCAGGACCGCGACCTCCTTGGCCCCCAACGCGAGCAGCGCCCGCAGGGCAGCGCCCGCGCTGCGCTTGGACCGCGCTTCGAGCCACCGGCCGAGCAGGAGGAACACGGTCACGCCGACCGCGACCTCCAGGTAGATGTCCGTGGTGGCCGACGGGCGCGGCACGAGGCTGAACTCGTGGACCATGCCGATCATGCCCGCGCCGCCGAACACCAAGGCGTACAACGACCACAGGTAGGCGACGACCACGCCCATGGACACCAGCGTGTCCATGGTGCTCGCGCCGTGGCGCAGGTTCACCGCGGCGGCCCGGTGGAACGGCCAGCCGCACACCCACACCACCGTGCTCGCCAACGCCAGCGAGAACCACTGCCACGCCGGGAACTGGAGCGCCGGGACCATCGACAGCGCGATGACCGGGACGCCCAGCAGCACGGCAAGCTGGAGCCGCAGCCCCAGTTCACCGCTCTCGTTCTCCTCCGGGACGGGGTCCGCGCTCGGCGGCGTGGCCTCGTAGCCCGCGGCCTTGACCGTGGAGACCAGGTCCTCGACCCGCATGCCGACCGGGAACGCCACGCTGGCCTTCTCGGTGGCGTAGTTGACCGACGCGGTCACGCCGTCGAGCTTGTTCAGCTTGCGCTCGATCCGGTTCGCGCAGGACGCGCACGTCATGCCGCCGATGGCCAGCTCGACGCGGTCGTGGGGCCTGGACTCCGTGGTGGTCATGGCGCGATCAGCCGACCAGCTGGTAGCCGGCCTCGGTCACCGCGGCCTTCACCTCGTCCTGGCCCAGCTCGCGGTCGCTGGTCACGGTGACCGCGCCGCTGTCGAGCACGACCGACACGTCGGTGACGCCCGCGAGCTCGGTCAGCTCCTCGGTGACGGAGCTGACGCAGTGCCCGCAGGTCATCCCGGAGACGGTGAAGGTGGCGGTGACGGACATGTGCCGTGGTCCTCTCGATCGTGGAGACGCTGAGTTCACCATACCCCCAGGGGGTACCGGGGTGTCACGGTGCGACTGATCACGCGCTACCCGCTGTGCCCGACCGAGCGCCGAGCGTGACCGTTCGAGTCTACTTAGGAGGGTCGGCCGGGTCCGCGGGGTCGGTCGAGGGCTCGGGTGTCGTCGCCGCGTCGGGCTCTGCCGGTGCGGGCGGCGGCTCGGCGGCGGGCTCGGCCGCGGGTGGCGGCTCGGTGGCGTCCGGCGAGGTGGTGGTCTCGAGCTGCGCCACCTCGCCCTCGATGCGCGCCACGAGCCGGTCCAGCCCGTCGAGCATGTCGTCGAGCTTGCTCATCCGCTCGTCCAGCAGGGCCTCGACGTCGGCCTCCATGTCCGTGATCGACAAGCCGGCGAAGATCGCCTGCGGGTCCAGCGGGGAGGAGTCCGGCGCGGACTCGGGGGTCGGCTCCACGTCAGTCATACGTCCATCCTTCCCCGGTCGTTCAGGCGTGATTCCGCGTGGGCACCTACTGGGAGTGACAGTGAGTCGCGGGGGAATCACTCTCCGGGGGGCTGCGGCGCCCGACCGAGGTCGCTTAGCCTCGCGCCAACCTCAAGTCGGGGAGGGTGTCATGAGCGGGTCCCTAGAAGTCCGCCAGTTCCTGTGGACGCAGGACGACGGTTTGTCCAGGCAGGCAGCGGGCGGCGTCCCCGCCCAACGATCAGGGGAGCCCTCGCGGATCTCCGACCAGCAGGTGCACCGAGCACGCTTGGCGGTGGCCCGAGGCGCGGTGGACGCGGAGGACTGCCGCCTCCTGCTGGACATGCTCGGCCTGTCGCCAGGCGAGGACGGGGGCCCCACACCCGTTCAGAGGTAGCCCAGCGGACCTCCGACGGGCGCGCACACGTCCGTCGGAGCCCATTTCCGCAGATCAGCCGATAAGTGGGACCCCGTTTTGGAGTAATGGGGACTTGTGTTCTATGCTTACGGAGCTTCCAACGGACAGCGGTTGGAGGGCCCGAGACAGAGGGTGGCCCACACAAGGGCTGCCGGAAGTTGCAAGGGTCCCCATCGTCTAGCGGCCTAGGACCCCGCCCTTTCAAGGCGGTAGCACGGGTTCGAATCCCGTTGGGGGCACGTGTTAGGCTAGAAAAGTGACAAGCTAGACTGCACGAAGAGATTAACAGCAAGGCCCAGTGGCGCAGTTGGTTAGCGCGTCGCCCTGTCACGGCGAAGGTCGCGGGTTCGAGTCCCGTCTGGGTCGCTATAGCGTTCGGTCAAATCCCGGCCGCTACATGGCCAGGTAGCTCAGTTGGTACGAGCGACCGCCTGAAAAGCGGTAGGTCGGCGGTTCGACCCCGCCCCTGGCCACTCGACATCGGGACAGCCCTGTCTGCGGAAATCGCAGACAGGGCTGTCTCGTTCTGTGCGCCTCTGGGGCTCTCGCCCCAGTCGCCCACGGCGGGCGGGGGTGGGCCGCCGCGACCCCCCGC
>NZ_JBHYHC010000122.1:0-28915 GCF_042738955.1 Umezawaea sp. NPDC059074 | reverse complement strand
TTTATTTGGGGGATTTGCCCCTTAAAATTGGAGATCGGGCAGGGCTTTGGGGCACTGCCTTTTGGCCCGATCAAGGGGCAAATCTAGGGGCCCCATATCAAATCGGACACAGCGGGCTGGAAATCGAAGCCGCCGACTGACCCGGCTGGTAGGTGGGTCAACGAATGGTGTCGCCGGACAGATGGGGCAGTTCCGCGCGAGTAGGCAGACCCTCCCAATCGCCCAGACTGCTGATCGCGATGGCGGCCACCGCCGTGGCCCTGGACAGACGTTGCAGAGGCTCCTGATCGTCCAGGAGCGCCGAAAGGTACCCGGCCACGAAAGCATCACCCGCGCCGATGATGTCGGCGACAGTGGTGGGTGCGGCCGAAGAAGCCCAATGAGCCGCCCGCGTGGTGACGTCCGCGCCCTCCGCTCCGCGCTTGGTCACCACCTCGCGAACCCCCTTGTCCAGCAACGTTTGCGTCCCCCCGACGAGGTCCAGTTCGGACTGGTCGCCGAAGACGATCGTGGCTTGGGACGCCAACGGGGTGAGGGTGTCGGAGGCGTCCTGAGGGGACCAGAGCTTGGAGCGGTAGTTGATGTCCAGGCAGACGGTCCAGCCGTTCGCCGTGGCGTGGTCCACGGCGGCGGTTGTGGCGGTTCGGGCCGATGCGGACAAGGCCGGGGTGATGCCGGAGAGCAGGAGGAGTCTCGCGCCGGTCTGGAGAGGGGCCTGGAGGTCGTCGGGAGACAGGTGGGAGCCTGCCGAGCCGGAGCGGTAGTAGGCGACCCTGGCGAGGGTCGCGGTGCGTTGTTCGCGGATCAGCAGGCCGGTGGGGGCTGTGGAATCCGGGATGGCGACGGTGTCGACTTGTTCGGCGCGTAGGCGGTCGGCGATCAGAGCGCCGAACTCGTCTGTGCCCACCCTGCCCACCCAGCGGGCGTTGTGGCCCAGTCTGGACAGTCCTATTGCGACGGTGCTTTCCGCGCCCGCCAAGGTCAGGTCCAGTGATCGTGCCAGGCGTAGGGGGCCGGGGGATTGGGCGCGGAGGACGGCCATGGTTTCGCCGAACGTCAGCACGTCTGCGGTCATGTGGCGGTGCCGATCGTGTCCAGCAGGTGCTTGGCGCGGTCTGCCAAGCCGGACAAGCTGGTGCCCATCAGGGGGGAGCCGACGCCTACGGCTACCGCGCCTGCCTGGAGGTAGGCGACTGCTTCTGCCACGCCTACGCCGCCCACGGGGACGAAGGGGACGTCGGGGAAGGGGGCGCGTAGGGCTTTGAGGTAGTCGACGCCGCCTAGGGAAGCTGGGAAGAGTTTGAGGGCTGTTGCGCCGTAGGAGAGGGCGGTTTCTATCTCGGTGGGGGTGAGGACGCCTGCCAGGATGGGGAGGTTCGCCTCGATGGAGGCGCGGACGGCGGTTGTGGTGGCCGGGCTTACGGCGAAGGTGGCGCCTGCTGACTTGGCGTCGGTGATGTCTGCGGCCGTGCGGATCGTGCCTACGCCCAGCCAGGCGTCGGCTGGGAGGTCTGGGGCTAGGTCGGCGATGGTTTTCAGGGCGTTGGGGCTGGTCAGGGAGATTTCTACCAGTCTGATGCCTGCTTCGAACAGGGTGGTTACGGCTGTTCTTGGGTCGTCCGAGCGGACGATCGCCACCAAGCGGTGGGTTGTCAGTGCTTCTGTGAAGGTCACCATTCCGCCACGCTCCCGTCGTCGTGTCGCCACAGCGGTGATCGCCAGCGGTGGCCGTGTTCTGCTGCTCGGCGTACTGCCTTCTCGTCCACCTCTATACCCAAACCCGGTCCCAAGGGCCTGCGGGCGTGGCCGTCGGTGAAGTCGAACGGGGTCGAGTCGACTAGGTAGTCCGTGAACTCGTTGCCGTCGTTGTAGTGGATGCGGAGGCTTTGTTCCTGGATCAGGAAGTTGGGGGTGGCGAAGGCGATTTGCAGGCTGGCCGCCAGGGAGATAGGGCCCAGGGGGCAGTGGGGGGCGATGTCCGCGCCGTAGACCTCGGCCATGGAGGCGATTCGCCTCAGTTCGGAGATGCCGCCCGCGTGGGACGGGTCGGGTTGGACCACCGCCACGCCTGCTTCCAGTACCGGTTTGAAGTCCCAGCGGTTGTAGAGGCGTTCGCCGGTGGCGATGGGGACGCCGCTGGCCGCCACTACCGACGCGAGGGCGTTTCCGTTGAGTTCGGGGAGGATTGGTTCCTCCACGAACATGGGCTGCACCTCCTCCAGCATGCGGACCAGGCGGCGGGCCATGGCTGGGGAGACGCGGCCGTGGAAGTCGATCGCCAGGTCGCGGTCCGGGCCCAGGGCTTCTCTGGCCTCGCGGGCTCTGGTGAGGACGGCCTGTGCCTCGCCGGGGGTGGCGATGGTGGTCATGGGGCCGCAGGCGTTCATCTTGACCGCCGTGTAGCCCTGGTCCACCTGGGCCGCTACCGCCTCGCCGATGTTGGCCGGGCGGTCGCCGCCGATCCACGAGTAGACGCGTACGCGGTCGCGGACCGGGCCTCCGAGCAACTCGTGGACGGGGACGTTGCGGACCTTGCCCGCGATGTCCCAGAGTGCCTGGTCGTAGCCCGCGGCGGCGCTGGAGAGGACCGGGCCGCCGCGGTAGAAACCGGCGCGGCGCAGGACCTGCCAGTGCTCCTCGATGCGCAGCGGGTCCTGGCCGATGACGAGGTCGGCCATCTCGTGGACCGCCGCGCGCACGGTCTCCGCGCGGCCCTCCACCACCGGCTCACCCCAGCCGACGACACCCTCGTCCGTGCTGACCTTGAGGAACAGCCAGCGCGGCGCCACCAGGAAGGTTTCGACGTCGGTGATCTTCACCTGTGCTCCTTCAAGCGGAATCCTTGTGCACGGACCAACCCCCGTCGACGACCAGTTCGGCACCGGTGACGAACGACGCGGCGGGGGACAGCAGGAAGGCGATGACCTCGGCCACCTCGGCCGGGTCGCCCAAGCGGCCCAACGGGGTCGCGGCCGCGCTGCGCTCCCGGTCGGGTTCGGGGACGCGGTCCCACGCGCCGGTGAGCACCGGGCCGGGCAGGACCGCGTTGACCCGGACGTCCGGGGCGTACTCGACGGCGAGCTGCCGGGCCAGCGAGACGAGCGCGCCCTTCGTGGCGGCGTACGCGGGGTGGCCGGGCAGGCCCGTGGTGGCGTGCACCGACGAGACCAGCACGATCGCGCCCCTCTTCTCCACCAGGGAGGGCAGGCAGGTGCGCGCGCCGAGGAACGCGGCGGTGAGGTTGACCTCGACCTGCCGCGTCCACTCGGCGCGCGTGGTGTCGTGCAGTGGCTTCACCACGACCGTGAAGGCGTTGCTCACCAAGGCGTCGACACCGTTCGGGGCGGCGGCCGCCACTGCCGCCCACGTCTCGTCCGCCGCGACGTCGCCGACGACCGCGGTGACCGAGTCGAGCCCGGTCACCGCCTCGTCGACGTCGACCGCGATCACCGAGTAGCCGTCCGCCACGAGCTTGCGGGCGGTGGCCGCCCCGATACCGGACGCGGCCCCGGTCACCACGGCACAACGAGTCACGACGATTCCTCCTGCTGGATCTACAGAACGGTCTGGTGCACGCGGCCGTCGGAGCCGCGAACCGCCAGCCACGCCGACCCGTTCGCGCCCGCCGCGACCCCGAGCGCCCCGGTGAAGGCGTTGCTGGGGAACTCGTCGCGCTTGAACCAGCCTCCCCAACTCCCGTCGGCGAAGTTGCGCTGCCAGAGCGTGTAGTCACTCGCTCGGGCGAACAGGTACACCCGGCCCTCGGTGGAGAGCAGGGTCGGGCTGCCGCTGATCACACCGCCGAGGTCGGTCCACGCGCCCCACGTGCCCGCGGCGTCGCGAACCCGTTCCCACGTGCCGTCGTCGGCCGTGCGGACGGCGACGTGGACGGTGCCGTTGACGACGACCGTGCTGGGGCGGCCGTAGATCGGCTGCCCGTTGGGGGCGTCGAGGGAGGACCAGCCGCCGGTCGCGGACCGCTGCCACACCTTGCCGTCCGCGCCGCGCGTCGTGAGCGTCCACGACGTGGGGGAGGTGAACGCCACGGTCGGCGCGTCGGTGGCGGTGCCGCCGAGCTTGATCCACTCGCACCACCGGCCGTCCTTCAGCGTCCGCTGGTAGACGGCGTTGTCGGTGCCGCGCACGAACACGTCCACCCGGCCGTTCGCCGAGCCGTACGCGGCGGGCTGGCCGAGGATGCGCGCGCCGCGCGGGCCGCCGAGGCTGGTCCACTTGCCGGACCAGGCGGCGCCGGACTTCTTGCTCACCTGGAGGTCGCCGGAAGCGCCGCGGATGAAGGACAGCGCGTTGGTGTCGTCGAACCGGACCAGCGCCGGGCTGGCCGACGGGGAGCCGCCCGCGTCCGCGCCGGGCACCAGGTCGGTGCCGGTCAGCTTCAGCATCGCGGTGCCGTGCGCCGGGACCGTCGTCGTGTACGAGCCGTCGAACCGGCCGCGGTCGGCGCGGGCCCGCAGGTCGCGCACCTTGACGTTGCCGGTGAGGCCCGCCGCGGAGAACTGCACGGTCATCTCGGCGGGCGCCTCGGAGCGGTTGAGCAGCACCACGGAGCGCTGGCCGCGACCGTTGAGGACCTTGCTGTAGACGTCACCGGTGCTGTTGTTGGCGACGCGCACGCCCTGGATGCCCAGCGGGTCCTGGTCGACCGCGAGGATCTCCGGGTTCTTCAGCGAGGCGATCATCGACGGCGGCAGCGTGCGCGGGTCGGAGCCGATCACCAGCGGCGACGCCATCTGCGCCCACATCACCAGCTGGGTGTTCGACTCCTCTTCGTTGAACTCGTAGCCGCCCCACTGGGTCGCGCGCATCGGGAGCAGGTAGTCCGGGTCGTTGAAGTGGCCCGGCCCGGCCGCCTCGGGGTGCGCCGCGTTGTCGTCCATGTTGCGCAGCAGGCTGGCCCACTGGTTCGGGTACGCCGTGCCGAACGCGATGTCGGTGCTGGTGCGCCACGAGTCCGCGATCCGCGGCCCGAACGAGTACGAGCGGCCCGCCTCCTGGGCGGGCGTGTGCGGGATGCCCCACTCCCAGGTCACGGGGTTGCAGACGTTGAGGATCATCTTCCGGCCGGACTTGGCGACGGCCTTGCTGAAGTCGCCGAACGCGGTCGCGGGGTCGAGGCCCTGGTTGATCGCGCACAGGAAGTCGATCTTGATGGCGTCGACCTTCCACGCGGCGAACTGCTTCGCGTCGGCCTCGTAGTACCCGCCACCGCTGCCCAGGCCGCAGTTCTTGCCGTCGTAGGCCCCGGCCTCGGTGTAGATGCCGACCTTGAACCCCTGGCTGTGCAAGCGCGTGACCAGCGAGGGGATGCCGGACGGGAACCGCTCCGGGTCGGCGACGAGCTTGCCGCTCGCGTCGCGCGGGGTCGGGGCCTGCCAGCCGCCGTCCAGCCACACGATCTTGTACCCCGCGTCGCGCAGGCCGCTGCTGGCCAGGTGGTCGGCAACGCCCTTGACCTGCGTCTCCGTCGGCGCGCCGAGGCCGTAGTAGGAGTTCCACCCCATGTACGGCGTGGCCGAGAGGCCGCTGTTGTAGTAGTCCGGGGCGCCCTGGTCGTCACCGGCCTGTGCCACGGGCAGTGCCGTGACCATGGCGGCGACCAGCGCGCCCAGCACGACGGTCGCTCTACGCCTCGTTGCGTACGACATCTTCGGATCCCTCACCTCTGACCGCAGGGGCTGGCTTCGCGTTGTGAGATTGCCGGGTCGACCGCGGAGTGTCAACGATTATTCGTAATTAATACGGCCGAGGGTGCGGGCAAGTGGCTGACCAGGTCATACCAATTGGTACAGACCATTGACAAAGGGGTCCGCTGTTCAGCAGTCTGCGAACGTGGGATCGGTCCGACCGAGGAGGACGACGTGGAAACCCAAGCGCTCCAAGGAAGTCGATGGCGTCGGGCGGGTCGTGCCCTCGCCGCGGCCGCGCTCGTCGCCAGTGGCACGGTCGTCTGGACGCTGGGAGCCCAGACCCCCGACGTCGCGCAGGCGGCCGAGCCGCTGAAGAGCCTGGTCCCCGCCCCTGTCTCGGTGTCGGCCACGGCCGGGGTCACGTTCACCCTCACCAGCACGACCAAGATCTACACGCAGGCCGGGAACGCGGACGCGCGGTCGGTCGGCGACTACCTCGCGGGCGTCCTGCGCAAGTCCACCGGCTTCGCCCTGCCGGTCTCCGACGCGTCCGGCACCCCGGCCGACGGCATCTCGCTGCTGCTCTCCGGGGCCGACGCGAGCGTCGGCGAGCAGGGCTACCAGCTCGACGTCGCGGCGAACACCGTCGTGCTGAAGGCGACCAAGGGCGCGGGCCTGTTCGGCGGCGTGCAGACGCTGCGCCAGCTGCTGCCCGCGAAGGTCGAGGCGTCGACCGTCCAAAGCGGACCGTGGACGATCCCCGGCACGGCCATCCTCGACTACCCGCGGTTCGTCCACCGCGGCGCGATGCTCGACGTGGCACGGCACTTCCAGCCGGTCGCCGCGGTCAAGCGCTACCTCGACCAGCTGGCCCTGTACAAGGTCAACTACTTCCACCTGCACCTGACCGACGACCAGGGCTGGCGGATCGCGATCGACAGCTGGCCGCGGCTCACGTCGGTCGGCGGCGCCACCCAGGTCGGCGGCGGTGCGGGCGGCTTCTACACCAAGGCCCAGTACCAGGAGATCATCGCCTACGCGGCTTCGCGGTTCATCACCGTGATCCCCGAGGTCGACCTGCCCGGCCACACCAACGCGGCCCTGACGTCGTACGCCGAGCTGAACTGCAACGGCGTCGCACCGGGCCCGCGCACCGACACGGAGGTCGGCTACAGCTCGCTGTGCGTCTCGAAGGCCGTGACGTACCAGTTCCTCGACGACGTGATCCGCGAGATCGCCGCCATCACCCCCGGCCCGTACTTCCACCTCGGCGGCGACGAGGCCCAGGCCACGACCGACGCCGACTACAAGACGTTCATGGACAAGGTCCTGCCGATCGTCAAGAAGTACGGCAAGACGGCCGTCGGCTGGCACGAGTTCGTCAAGACCACGACCGACACCACCGCGATCCCGCAGTTCTGGGACACCAGCACGTCCAACTCCGTCGTCGCGGCGGCCGTGGCGCGCGGCAACAAGGTGATCATGTCCCCGGCCAACAAGGCTTACCTGGACATGAAGTACAACGCCAGCACCCCGTTGGGCCAGGACTGGGCGGCGCGCATCGAGGTCCAGGACGCGTACGGCTGGAACCCCGGCGCCTACCTCAACGGCGTGGGCGAGAGCGCGGTCCGCGGCGTCGAGGCTCCACTGTGGACCGAGACGCTGGTGACGTCGGCCAACATCGAGTACATGGCGTTCCCGCGGCTCGCGGCCATCGCCGAACTCGGCTGGTCGCCGTGGTCGACCCACAACTGGGACCAGTTCAAGCTCCGCCTCGCCGCGCAGGGCCCGCGCTGGACGAACCTCGGCATCAACTTCTACAAGTCCACCCAGGTGCCGTGGGAGACCACGACCACCACGACCACCACAACGACGACGACCACCACCACGACCACGACGACTCCGCCCGGTAACTGCCCGGCGGCGTGGGACCGGACCAAGGTCTACACGGCCACGAACGTCGTGTCGCACAACGGCCGGAAGTGGACGGCCCAGTGGTGGACGCAGGGCGAGGAGCCCGGCACCACCGGCCAGTGGGGCGTCTGGCGGGACAGCGGCGCCTGCTGAGACGCGTCGGCCGTGAACGGTCCCCCGAACCGTTCACGGCCGGCGCCGGGGGTGGTGTGATGGGCGCATGACGCGCATCGAGATCGACGGTCTCCCGGCAACCGCTGACACCCTCGCGCACCCGGCGACGTCGACGACCGGCAACTTCACCGCGATGCAGGTCCGCGGCGGCCAGGTCCGGGGCATGGACCTGCACCTCACCCGGCTCCGCACCGCGTCGCAGGAGATATTCGACGTCCGGCTCGACGACGACCTCGTCCTGAGCCACGTCCGCCACGCGCTCGCGGACGTGGTCGACGCGTCCCTGCGCGTCTACGTGTTCCAGCCCGAGGACGCCCTGTCGGTCATGGTCACGGTCAACCCTCCCGGCGAGCCGCCAAGCACCCCGCAACGCCTGCTCGCGGTCCCGTACACCCGCCCGTTCCCGCACCTCAAGCACCTCGGCGGCTTCGCACAGGCCCACCACGTGAAACTGGCCCGTCGCGCGGGGTTCGACGACGCGCTGCTCACCACCCCGGACGGCCTGATCACCGAGGGCGCGACCACGAACATCGGCTTCTTCCAGGGCGACACGGTCGTCTGGCCGGACGCCCCCGTGCTGCTGGGCATCACCATGCAGCTGGTCAACACCGCGCTGCCCGAGCCGCCGCGGCTGGCGGAGGTGCGCCTGGACGACCTGACGGCGTTCGACGCGGCGTTCCTCACCAACGCCAGGGGAGTCGTCCCGGTCGGCGCGATCGACGACCTGGAGTTCCCCGTCGACCCGGCCCGGATGAAGGTCGTCGTGGACGCCTACGAGAGCGTCCCGTGGCAGAGGCCTTGACCTCGTCCTAGGTCGAGGTCGGAGGCTGGGGGCCGGTCAACGTGAGGGGTCGGCGTGCGCGCGGTGTGGGTGAGGGAGTTCGGGGGACCCGAGGTGCTGCGGGTGGAGGACACCCCGGACCCGGTGACGGGTCCGGGGCAGGTGCTGGTCGAGGCGGACTACGCGAACATCACCTTCGTGGAGACGCAGGTCAGGGCTGGTAAGGCGCCGTGGCCGGTGCGGTTGCCGATGATCCTCGGGGGAGGGGTGGGCGGCACTGTCGTCGCCGCGCCGGACGACGGCCTGATCGGCGCGCGGGTGGTGACGAGCACCGGAGGCAGGGGCGGCTACGCCGAGCGGGTCGCGGTGGACGTCGCCGAGCTGATCCCGGTGCCGGAGGACGTGCCGCTGGACCACGCCGTGGCGCTGCTGGCCGACGGCCGCATGGCGGTGCTGATCGCCGACGCCGTGGGGCTCAAGGCCGGTGACCGCGTGCTGGTGGAAGCGGCGGCGGGCGGCGTGGGCACGCTGCTGGTGCAGTTGGCGAAGGCGGCGGGCGCGGTCGTGGTCGCCGCGGCGGGCGGCCCGCGCAAGACCGCGCTGGTCACCGGCGCGGACGTGGTCGTCGACTACCTCGACCCCGACTGGCCCGACCGGGTCCGCGCGGCCGTGGGCGCGGTGGACGTCGTGCTGGACGGCGTGGGCGGCGCGCTGGCCCGCGCCGCGTTCACCCTGCTCGACCGGGACGGCCGCATGATCAGCTTCGGCCTGGCGAGCGGCGAGTGGGCGGGCGTCAGCCCCGAGGCGGCGGCGGAGCGGTCCGTGACGCTGATCGCGGGCCCGCCCCGCCCGTCACCGGAGGACGCCAGGGCCGCGACGCTGCGGGCGTTCGCCTCGGTGACACCGCTGATCGGCCAACGCTTCCCGCTGGACCGGGCGGCCGACGCCCACGCGCTGATCGAATCCCGTGGCGCGGTGGGCAAGACGTTGCTCGAAGCGCGTTAGCCGCAGGCCGCGGCCCGTTCCAGCAGCAGCGTTTGCTCCCGCGCGTTGCGCGTCAGGGAGGCGGCCCGCTCGAACTCGCCGCGGGCCTCCTCCAGGCGGCCCAGCTTCATCAGGAAGTCGCCGCGGACGCTGGGCAGCAGGTGGTAGCTCTTCAGCGTCGGCTCGGACATCAGGTCGTCCACGAGCTCCAAACCGGCCGCGGGGCCGTGGGCCATCGACACGGCCACCGCCCGGTTCAGCTCCACCACGGGCGACGGCTTCACCTTGCCCAGGGTGTCGTACAGGTCCGCGATCCGCGCCCAGTCGGTCGCGTCCGACGTCCTGGCCCGGCCGTGGCACGCGGCGATGGCGGCCTGGAGCGCGTACGTGCCCTCCGCGCCGCCCAGTTCCTCGGCGCGCGCCAACGCCGCCAGGCCGCGGCGGATGAGCAGTTGGTCCCACCGGCCGCGGTCCTGGTCCAGCAGCAGCACCGGCCGACCGTCCGGACCGACCCGCGCGGCCGTCCGGGACGCCTGGATCTCCATCAGCGCCACCAGCCCGTGCACCTCGGGCTCGCCCGGCATCAACCCGGCCAGCACGCGCCCGAGCCGCAGGGCCTCGTTGCACAGCGCGGGCCGCAGCCAGTCGTCGCCCGCGGTCGCCGAGTAGCCCTCGTTGAACACCAGGTAGACGACCTCCAGCACCGACGACAGCCGGGCGGGCCACTCCTCGCGGGCGGGCACCTCGAACGGCACCTCGGCCTTGGCGAGGGTCTTCTTGGCGCGCACGATCCGCTGGGCGATGGTCGACTCCGACGCCAGGAACGCCCGCGCGATCTCGTCCGTGGACAGGCCGCCCAGCAGCCGCAGCGTCAACGCCACCCGCGCCTCGGTGGACAGCACCGGGTGGCAGGACACGAACACCAGCCGCAGCAGGTCGTCGTCGATCTCCGGGGCTTCCTCGACCTCGGGCACGGCCCCGAGCGGGTCCAGCTCCTGCCCGAGGATCTCGACCTTCTTCCGCAGGTTCTGCTCCCGCCGGATGAAGTCGATGGCCCGCCGCTTCCCGGTCGCCATCAGCCACGCGCCGGGATTGCGCGGGACGCCCTCGACCGGCCACTGCTCCACAGCGGCCAGCAGGGCGTCCTGCGCGAGCTCCTCGGCGAGCCCCACGTCCCGCACCAGGCGCGCGAGACCGGCGATGACCCGAGCCGATTCGATCCTCCAGACCGCGTCGATCGCGCGGTGTGCCTCCGAAGCCGTCACAACCACTGACTACAGGAGCCGTGACGGCCGTGCAAGCACGCGGGACTACTGGCCGATCTGCTCCCGCAGCTCCGCCTCGGCGGCGCGCAGCTCGGGGGTGAACTCGTCGCCGAAGTCGGAGGCCTCGAACACCTGGCGGATCTCGACGACCGCTTCCTCGCCCTCGCCGGTCGGGATGCGCTTGACCCACTCGACGACCTCGTCGCGGGACTTCACGTCGAGCAGCCAGAACCCGGCGATCAGCTCCTTGGTCTCGGCGAACGGGCCGTCGACCACGGTGTTGCTGTCGTGCGTCAGGTGCACGCGGACGCCCCTGGAGCTGGGGTGCAGGCCCTCACCGGCGAGCATCACACCGGCCTTGACCAGCTCCTCGTTGAACTTGCCCATGGCCTCCAGGAGCTCCGTGCTCGGCATGGCGCCTGCTTCGGACTGCTCGTCGGCCTTCATGATCACCATGAACCGCATGTCTGCTCCTCGGGGTGGGGGGTCTCGATCCTGCCTTGTACCCCTGCGTCGATCGGGCTTCCCCCGGATCGACACGTCCGCCGGATTTTCTTCGAGAAACTTTTCCAGCCCCCTGACCTGCGAAAACGGCCGGACCGCTGGAAGCGATCCGGCCGCGTTCGGGGGAGGGCGCTACTCGAAGTCGGCGGCGTCGAACACCCGGCGGACCTCGACCACGGCCTCGTGGCCGTCGAAGGTGGGCATGTTCCGGACCCACGCGAGCGCCTCGTCGAGGGACTTCACGTCGAGCAGCCAGTAGCCCGCGATGAGTTCCTTGGTCTCGGTGAACGGCCCGTCGGTGACCGTCGACTTGTGGTCCTTGAAGTGCACACGGGCGCCGGTGGTGCTGGGGTAGAGGCCTTCGGCGGCGAGCAGCACACCGGACGCCGCGGACTCCTCGTTGTACTTGCTCATGACCGTGATCTGCTCCTCGCTGGGCGGGTTGCCCGCTTCGGAGCTGTCGTCGGCCTTGATGATCGCCATGAAACGCACAGCTGCTCCTCGGAGGTTCGGCGGCGGGCCTTCACCCTGCCGCACCTCCAGCGTCGAACGAGGGCAGCCCGGATCGACACGTCCGGGCGAAGTTCTGCTGACCTGCGGAAACGCCAACGGCCGGACCGCTGGGAGCGATCCGGCCGTTCGGGGACGTCAGTAGCCCGGTCGTGAGGCGTTCTTGGCCTTCCGCACCGCGCCGTCGATCTGGTGGTGGTACTTCCCCTTGGTCTGCCGGTCGAGGAACGTCCCCGCCTGGTCGGCGAGTCTGCTCACCTTCTCGGGGTTCTTCTGGGCGTACTTCCTGGCCGCGGCAGCCGCCGTGGCGAGTACCGCGAGCTTGCGCAACATGGCCATTCCGCTCTCCCTTCGACGTCCGTTCAACGTCCGGGAGCCGCCGAATGGTTCCCTACGAGGTCAGGGTCCACGTCGCGGTGTCCGTATAGGTCTGCCCGCCGCGGGTGCCGCTGACCGTGACGACGTTCGCCCCGGCCTTCAGCGTGATCGGCCACGTGTAGATGTGGTCGGCCGAGGTCTTCGGCGCTCCGACCTGCACCCCGTTGACCGTCAGGGACACCGCGTCGGTCGTCCCGTAGGCCCGGACGGTGGTGTTCGCGGCCGTCCGCTGCGTCCACCGCGAGCTGTTGAGGTGCACGAACGGGGTGTCCGTCCAGTTCGCCTTGTAGAGGTAGAACGCGTCCTTGCGGGTGGCGCGGTCGTAGGTGACGAGGCCCTTGTCGTTGCGGCCGAGCGTGTCGCCCTCCGAGCGGCTGTCGACGGCGAAGTCGAACATGTTCCACACGAACGAGCCCCACAGGTATTGCCGCGTCTTGATCTGCGCCCACGAGTTCTCGTGCACGAGGGTCTCGTACTCCTCGGGGTGCCAGCGCGACGTCGTCACCGGCGGGGCCGGGTTCTCCTCGTGCTGGTTCACGCTGCCGCCCGCGCCGTACTCGCTGATCGCGATCTTGCGCGCCGGGTCCTTCGCGTGCAGTTGGTCGGCCCACGCACCTGGTCCGGTCGCCGGGAGGCTGTACCAGCCGAAGTACTTGTTGTACGCGGCCAGTTCGGTGTGCCCGGACAGCGGGTCGAGGTCGCCGAGGTGGCTGGCGTACACCGAGTGCCGCCCGGAGTCCTCGGCCGCGACCTGCCCGGACAGCGTGTCCAGCAGGCCGTTCGTGGCGGTGTCGCTGAGCTTCTGCTCGTTGCCGATGCCGAAGAACACGATCGACGGGTGGTTGAAGTTCTGCCGCATGAGTTCGTAGAGCTGCTGCTGGGCGTTGGCCCGGAACGCGGCGCTGTCGGTGATCCGGTCCACGAGGGGGATCTCCGACCAGACGACGTACCCGCGCTCGTCGGCGAGGTCGTAGACCTGTTCGGACTGCTGGTAGTGCGCGGTCCGCAGGGCGTTGACGCCCATCTCGTCCATCAGGTCGAAGTCCTGGCGCTGCTGCGCGGGCGTGGTCGCCCAGCCCTGGTTCAGCCGGTCCTGGTGCGCGTTCACGCCGTGCAGCGGCAGCTGCTTGCCGTTGAGCCGGAAACCGGTGTTCGGGTCCACAGTGGACGAACGCAGGCCGAGCGGTTGCGTGACGACGTCGGTCACCGCGCCCGAATCGGCGTCCACGACCTCCACGCTCGCCCGGTACAGGTACGGATCGGCCTTGCCCTGCCACAGGTGCGGCGCGGGGATCGTCACGGTCTGCACGGTGTCGAAGCCGGTCGCGGCCGTGACGGTCCGGACGGCCGACGTCGTCTCGGCCGCGACGGCGCCGGTGCGGTCGGCCACGACGGTCCGCAGCTTCACCCGCTTCGAGGTGGTGTAGTTGTTCCACGCCTTGGTGGTCACCTCGACGCTCGCCGACGCGGTGCTCAGCGCCCGCTGGCGCAGGTACACGCCGGGGCCGCCGTAGTCGCCCATCCGCACGCCGAGCTTGTCCACCGCCACCAGCGACACGTCGCGGTAGATGCCGCCGAAGAACGTGAAGTCCGCGGTGATCGGCGCGATGTCGGGGTAGGAGGCGTTGTCCACCTTCACCGCGACCACGTTGTCCTGCCCCAGCTTCAACGCCTCCGTGGCGTCGTAGCGGAACGCCGCGAAGCCGCCGCGGTGCTGGCCGAGCTTGACGCCGTTGACCCACACGTCCGCGACCGTGTTCACGCCGTCGAACTGGAGCCACAACCGCTTGCCGGACAACGAGGTCGGCGGCGTGAAGTGCTTGCGGTACCAGCCGACGCCCCGGTAGTAGTTCGCGCCGCCGTCCTGGCCGTCGGACGCGTTCCAGGTGTGCGGGACGCTCGTCGCGGTCCACGACCCGTCGTTGAACGCCGGAGTCTCGGCCCCGGTCGCGTTGGCGCGCAGGAACCGCCAGCCCGCGTCCAGGTTGGTCTGCTGCCGGAGTGCCGGTGGCGCGTAGGCGGAAGCCGTTGGGACGAAGGCGAAACTCGTCAGAGCCAGTACGACGGGGAGAACGAGGACGAGTAACCGGGACCGGGCCACGACACCACCTCAAGATTCACGTACCTGAACACCGTCTCGCGGGTTGAACGGATCAGGACGCTAGTGGCGACGTAACAAGCGCGTCAACGACGTGTGCCCGTCTCGTCACGCCGGGTGCGTGGCCAATTCCCGCCACGCGACAACGGTTCTCGGCCCCTCCGAGGCCAGGACGTGCAGCGCCACATGATCGGCTCCCGCGTCGAGGTGCTCCCGGACGCGTCCGAGAATCCGGTCGACGTCACCCGCGACGACGAGCGCGTCGGCCAGCCGCTCGTCCGGATGGTCCACCGCGTATCCCAGTGCCCGCAACGACTTTTCCCGGTTCGGCAGGAAGTCCGGCACCGACGACCGGGCGAACCGCCGACCGCGTTCCCGGTCGCGGTCGAACACCGCCGCCATGTCGACGCCGAGGAACCCCTTCGCTCCCAGGGTTTCTCGCGCCGCCGCGGTGTGCTCGACCGGCATCCCGAACGGGAACGCGCCCATCGTCCGCTCGCCGGCCAGCGCGATCATCCGCGGCCCGAGTGACCCGAGGACGGTCGTCGGTTCGACCTGCTCGTGTTCGCCGACTCGTGGCGCTGGATCGAGCCGGTCGCGGGACTCGCCAAAGCCGCCGCACTGCGGACGCCGGGCGGGGCGCTCGCCCGGTTCTGGAACGGGTTCACCGTCGACGAGGCCGTGGTCGAGGTGCTTGACGCCGTGTACCGCGTCCACGCGCCGGAGGTCGTGCAGGTGTGGCGCTCGATCCCGGAACGGCCGCCGACCGTGGGCCTCGGCTCCGAGGAGACGCGGACCTACCGCTGGGACCGAGTGGTCACTGTCGACGAGTGGATCGCCACCGTGGCCACGATCAGCGACCACCAGCGCCTCGGCCCCCGCCTGGAACCGCTGCTGGCCGATCTGCGCCGCACGATCGTCCGGCTCGGCGGCACGGTGCCGGTTCGGCACCACGTCCACCTGGTGCTCACCCGCCAGGACTGAGTCAGACCCGGTCGAACACGAGGTCGAAGTCCTTGCGCCAGGTCGTGCCCTGGTCGTCGGAGGCTTCCCAGCGGCCCGTGAGCCGGTTCGGTTCGACGTCGGCCACGAACCGCTGGAACATGTCCGGGTCTTCGCGGGTCAGGGTCCAGCGGGTGCCGTCGAACTCCATGGCGAAGACCCGGCACACACCGCGTTCGTCGTGGTAGAGGGCCGTGTAGGCGTCGTTCGCGTCACTGCGGCCGAGCACCAGGACCATCTCGCTGGTGGCCTTGCCGACGTCGCCTTCCATGGTCCAGCGGAACACCACGACGGCGTCCGCGAGCCACTCCACCGCCGCCGACCCCGGCACCTCCAGGTCGGCGGGCTCCAGGAACCACGCGTTGCTCAACGTCGTCCGCCAAGCCCCGACCAGAACGTCCAACGCCTTCATGGCCTCGTTGCGCATGGGGACCAACCCTAGGCCGCTACCGCTCCACCAGCACCGCCAAGCCGTCCAGCACCCGCTCCAACCCGAACCGGTAAGCCTGATCGGGGTCGTACGCGGTGCCGTGCGCCTCGCCCGCCGCCGTCCCCACGCGCGTCGCCAGTGGATACGTCGCAGGGTCCAGGACGCGTTCCAACAACGGGGCGTTGGCCGCCCACCACTGGTCGTCCGTC
The DNA here is from genome assembly GCF_042738955.1 of Umezawaea sp. NPDC059074. Classification (NCBI taxonomy): domain Bacteria; kingdom Bacillati; phylum Actinomycetota; class Actinomycetes; order Pseudonocardiales; family Pseudonocardiaceae; genus Umezawaea; species Umezawaea sp. NPDC059074. Next base: position 13,018 of record NZ_JBHYHC010000122.1, on the reverse strand, counting down.
ATCGCGCTGTCCGCCTCCGCCGCGCGGGCGTCGGCCGCCGAGCGGGCCCACGCCTGGACGAACGCCAGCAGGTAGGTGAGGGACGAGTCCATCTCCACGTCCGTCAAGCCAAGACCGTCCAACGCCGTCAGCTCGTGCTCGTACTTCGCCATCTGGCCGGGGCCCAGCAGGGGGCGGGTGGTCGACACCCGCGCGGCCCACGGGTGGGTCTCGAACAGCGATCGGTTGTCGTGGGCCACCGCGCCGAGCCGGTCGCGCCACGGCAGGTCGGCGAGGGACGTGCGGGGCATGCGGGTGTACGCCGCGTCCAGCATCAGGTCCAGCAGTTCCGCTTTGCCGGGCACGTACGTGTACAGCGTCATCGCGACCACGCCCAGCGCTTGGGCGACCTTGCGCATCGTCAGCGCGTCCAGGCCCTCGGCGTCGGCCAGGGCGGTGGCGGCGTCGACCACCGCGTCGACCGTCAGGCCCTGCTTGGGGCCACGGCGGGGGACGGCGGCGGGGTCGCGCCAGAGCAGGTGGAGGGTGCGGGCGGGGTCGCCCGCGCTCGTCCGGTCGGCAGCCACGGGAATCCTTACTTTTTACAAGGTACAATGTACAACGTACAGAGAAAAGGAGCGCTCGTGCAGATCACCTCTTCCGCTGTGTCCCTCACCGTCGACGACGTGTCCGCCTCCACCCGTTTCCTCATCGACCACTTCGGCTTCCACGAGGTCATGGCCGCCGACGGCTTCGCCTCGCTGACCCGCGACGACGCGGGCCTGAACGTCATCTTCCTGCGTCGGGGCCTGTCGACGCTGCCGGACGACCAGCGCGACGCGCACGCCACCGGCCTCATCCTCGCCTTCGTCGTGGACGACCTCGAAGGCGAGCTGGCCCGGCTCCGGGCCGAGGGTGTCGCGATCACCATGCCGCTGACCTCCGAGGAGTGGGGCGAGCGGGCCTTCCAGGTCCGCGACCCCAACGGCGTCATCGTGCAGCTGGTGGACTGGAACGCGTGAGGAACGCCCGGAGCGCGGCGGTCGTCGCCTCCGGGGCCTCCTCCGGGAGGTAGTGGTCGGCGGGCAGGGCTTCGCCGCGCAGGTCGGAGGCGTACTCGCGCCACACGTCGAGCACGTCGTACGTCCGGCCGACGAAGCTCTGCCCGCCCCACAGCGCCAGCACGGGGCACGCCACCCGGCGGACGGGCGAGTCGTGCTCCAGGTCGATCGTGGCCGCCGCCCGGTAGTCGTCGCAGGAGGCGCTGATGGCTGCCGGGTCGGAGAAGCAGCGGACGTACTCGGCCATCGCGGCCGGGTCGAACGGCGTGCCGCCGTGGTGGCGGGCGGTCATCCGGGCGCGGATCCAGAACTCCGGGTCGCCGCCGATCAGCCGTTCCGGGATGCCGCCGCCCGCCGTGAGGAAGAACCAGTGGTAGTAGCCCTGGGCGAACGCGGCGTCGGCGGTGGCGTAGGCGTGCAGGGTCGGCACGATGTCCAGCACCGCCAGGCGCGTCACGACGTCCGGGTGGTCCAGCGCCATCCGGTGCGCGACGCGGCCGCCGCGGTCGTGGCCGACGACGGCGAACCGGTCGAAACCCAGTGAGGCCAGCACCTCCACCTGTTCGGCGGCCATCACCCGCTTCGCGTACCCGGCGGGCCCGGTGGCGGGTTTGTGGCTGTCGCCGTAGCCGCGCAGGTCGGTGGCGATGACGGTGTGGTCGGCGGCGAGCCGAGGGGCGACGTGGTGCCAGATCAGGTGGGTCTGGGGGTAGCCGTGCAGCAGCAGCACGGGCGGCCCGTCGCCCGCGACGGCGCAGTTGATCCCGTTGACCGTCCGGTAGGTGAAGGACTCCAGCTTCACAACGCCTCCAGCAGTGCGCGGGTGAACGTCTCCGTCGTGGCGGTGCCGCCGAGGTCGGGGGTGCGGACGTCGGTCGTCGCCAGGACGGTCGCGATGGCCGCCTCCACCTCGGCCGCCGCCTCGGGGTGGCCGAGGTGGTCGAGCATCATCGCCGCCGTCCAGACCGCGCCGATCGGGTTGGCGATCCCGCGTCCGGCGATGTCCGGCGCGGAGCCGTGGACGGGCTCGAACATCGACGGGAACTCCCGCTCCGGGTTGATGTTCGCGGCGGGCGCGATGCCGATGCCGCCCGCGACGGCCGCCGCGAGGTCGCTGAGGATGTCGCCGAACAGGTTCGAGCCGACGATCACGTCGAAGCGGGCCGGGTCGAGCACGAGCTTCGCGCACAGGGCGTCGATGTGCTCCTGGTCCCAGCGGACGTCGGGGTGCAGCGCGCCGCGCTCGGCGACCAGCTCGTCCCAGAACGGCAGCGTGTGCACGATCCCGTTCGACTTCGTCGCCGACGTCACGTGCCCGCGCCGGGTCGCGGCGAGGGTGAACGCGTAGTCGAGCACGCGGGTCACGCCAGCGCGGGTGAACACCGACTCCTGCACCGCCATCTCCTCGGGGAAACCGCGGTTGAGCCTGCCGCCGATCTCGCTGTACTCGCCCTCGACGTTCTCCCGGACCACCACGAACTCGACCTCGCCGGGCCGCGCCCCGCGCACCGGGCTCTCCAGCCCCTCGAACACCTGGATCGGCCGCAGGTTGACGTACTGCCGGAACCGCCGCCGGATCGGGATCAGCAGGCCCCACAACGAGATGTGGTCCGGAACGCCCGGCTGCCCGACCGCGCCGAGGAAGATCGCGTCGTGGTGGCGCACCCGCTCCAGGCCGTCGGCGGGCATCATCGCGCCCTCGCGGAGGTACCGCTCGCACGACCAGTCGAACTCGTCGTAGGCGAACGCGACGCCGTGGCGGGCGCCGACGGCGTCCAGCACGACGCGGGCGGCGGGGACGACTTCGCGACCGATGCCGTCGCCGGGGACGAGGGCGATCCGATGGGTGCTCATGCCCTCGATCGCACCAGTTCCACGGGGTCCGCGTCCAAGACCGGAACCCGGTCGTGGAGATAGGCCGGGCCTATCGGACGCCGCGGGCCACGGCCAGGAACGCCTCCGCGGCGGGCGTCACCGGTTCCCGCCGCGACACCAGCGCGAGGTGCAGGTGGGCCGGGGGCTCCAGGTCCAGCACGAGCGCGCCGGACAGCCGGGCGAGCGGCGTCCACGAGTCGGCCAGCACCGCCACGCCGACACCGCCGAGCACCAGCGGCAGGATCGCCTCGCGGTGCTCGGACTCCACGACCTCGGTCAGCTCCACGCCGTCCGCGCGGATCTCCTCGACCAGCGCGCGCATCCCCGTGCCGACCTGGCCGACGACCAGCCGCTGTCCCGCGAGGTCCGCCCGCCGCACGACCCCGTTCGCGGGCGCTGGCCAGTCGGCGGGCGTGACCAGCACGAACCGCTGCGTGCCGATGGCCTCCAGCACCACGCCCGCCGACGTCAGCGGCTCGCCGCTCGCCAGCAGCCCGACCTCGGTCACGCCGGTCCGCACCATCTCGACGACCGCGCCCGCCGTGGCCGCCGCCCTGATCCCGACCGTCATGCCGGGGTGCCGCTCGGTGAACGCCCGCACCATGCCGCTCAGCGGTTCCACGGCCTGCGACGGCATCGCGGCGACCTCGACGCGACCGGTCTCCAGGCCCGCCGCCGCCTCCACGCTCGACCGCGCCGCCGCCAGCCCGCGCACCACCTGGCGGGCGGGCTCGACCAGCGCGTGACCGGCCTGGGTCAGCACCAGCCGCCTGCCGACGCGGTGGAACAGGTCGTGCCCCAGGTCCCGTTCGAGCGCGCGGATCGACTGGGAGAGCGAGGGTTGCGCCACGAACAGCGCCTGCGCCGCCCGGTGCACCCCGCCGTGGTCGACCACGGCGAGGAAGTGCTCCAACCGCCGCGCGTCCACCGGCCGACCCTAACCGCCAAGTGGCGGTTCCTGCCCGCCGCGTGGCACTGTCGGCCGGGCTGTCGACGGGCCGACGATGGTGTGGTGGCCACACCGGGGTGGCCCGAACCCGAGGAGATTCCGATGACCACCACCGAATCCGACTCGACCCGCGTGGGCCCGCCGCCGCCGTTCGACCCCGAGCTGGCCGCCGCGCTGGAGACGCTGGCGGACCTGCCCAGCACGATCACCGCCGACCTCATCCCGCTGATGCGCGAGGGCATGGGCCTGCGCGACGCGTCGGACGAGGAACTCGCCCGCGACGGCGCGTTCGAGGTGTCCGAGCGGACCGCGCCCGGACCGCACGGCGACGTCCCGCTGCTGGTGCTGAAGCCGACCGGCTCGCGACCCCTGCTCGGCGCGCTCTACTACGTCCACGGCGGCGGCATGGTCATGGGCACCAACCGCGGCGCCGACTCGACCAAGGCCTTCGACCTCGCGCAGGAGCTGGGCCTGGTCGTCGTGTCCGTCGACTACCGGCTCGCCCCCGAGCACCAGCACCCCGTCCCGGTCGACGACTGCTACGCCGGTCTGCTGTGGACGGTCGAGCACGCCGACGAGCTGGGCTTCGACCCCGAGCGCGTCGTGATCGGCGGCGCCAGCGCCGGTGGCGGCCTCGCCGCCGCGACCACGTTGATGGCCCGCGACCGCGGCGGCCCCGCGCTCGCCGCGCAGCTGCTGTTCTGCCCGATGCTCGACGACCGCAACGAGTCGGTGTCCGCCCGGCAGATGGTCGGCCGCGGCATCTGGGACCGCACGTCCAACGACATGGGCTGGACCGCGCTGCTCGGCGACGAGCGCGGCGGACCGGAGGTGTCGCCGTACGCCGCTCCCGCCAGGGCCACCGACCTCTCCGGACTGCCGCCCACCTACCTCGACGTCGGTTCCGCGGAGACGTTCCGCGACGAGGTCGTCGCGTACGCGTCGCGCATCTGGGCGGCGGGCGGCGAGGCCGAGCTGCACGTGTGGCCCGGCGGGTTCCACGGCTTCGAGCTGCTGGCGCCGAACGCGCTGATCTCGCGGACCGCCTCCGGCCCGCGCGGTCCGTGGCTGCGCCGGGTACTCGGCGCCTGATCCGGTGGCAAGATGAACTGGTGGAAGACCTCGTCGGCAGGCTGAGCGCGCTTGATCCCGACGCGGGCGCCGCGATCAAGGTGATCGCGTACTTCGACCGCCTGGTCGAGGGCCGCGCCGGACTGGAACCCATCGTGCGGGGCGCCGCCGTGCTCACCGGCTGTCCCGCCCGGCTCGTCGACGACGAGCGCGGGGTGAGCGTCCGGGTCGACGCCAAGGGCGTGGTCGACCCGGACGCGGGCCCGCCCGACCCGGCGTGGCTCAGCGCCCCGCTGCACCCCGGCGGTCCGCCCGCCCTCTGGCTCGAACGCGCAGGCCCGGCGGGCCCGGTCGAGGCGATGGTCCTCGAACGGGCCCTGTCGGCGGCGCGTGGAGCGCTCGCCCGGACCCGTGGTCCCGCTCCGGCCGACGACGTGGCCGCGGTGCTGGACGCCGCGGTCGACGAGCGGTCCCGGCTCCGGGCCGCCCGCAGGCTCGGTCTCGGCGCGACGGCCAGGGCCGTCGCCGTGGACGGTGGGCGGGCGAAGGTGCTGACCGCGGACCAGGAAGTGCCCTCCACCAGGGCGGGTGTCGGCCCGACCGTGCCGGTGGCGGACCTGCCGTCGTCGTGGGCCGCTGCCAGGACGGCGCTGCGGTTCGCCGCGGAGGGCGACGAGCAGGACCCCGGCCCGAGCGTCGTGCACGCCGACGAACTGGGCGGTCTGGCCGTGCTCGCCGCGACCGTCGGTCCCGGCAGCGAGCCCATTTCCGACGTCCGCGACCTCGAACGCGCCCGGTCCACGGCGCCGTGGGCGCTGGCCACGCTCGTCGCGGTCGCGACCACCGCGAGCCTCCGCACCGCCGCCACGACGTTGGTGGTGCACCACTCCACGTTGCAGGACCGGTTGGCCCACGTGGAGGAACTGCTCGGCTGGTCGGTTCGGGATCCCGCTGGAAAACTGCGCCTGCAACTTGCAGTCGCCCTACGCCGCCTGCATCAACATCCGTAGCAGACCATTGTGGACGGTTGAGCGGCACTTTCCCTCGCAACAATCCATGTCTGCAAGCGGTTGCAGGCCGTAGCATTGGATTTCGTGAGCGAGACGACCGGTCTGAGAGACAGGGCAAGACGTGCGATGCGGGCCGAGGTTTCGGTGGTGGCGCTGGAACTCTTCGCCGAACGCGGCTTCGACAGCACGACGGTGGACGACATCGCCCGCGCCGCCGGAATGTCGCGGACCAGCTTCTTCCGCTACTTCCCGACCAAGGAGGACGTCGTACTGGGGCACCTCGACGAGCTGGGGCGGTCGATGGCCCGCACGCTCGCGGACCGGCCGGTCGACGAGGACCCGTGGGAGACCCTGCGCCTGGGCTGCCGGGCCGCGTACGAGAACGCCCCGCGGCAGGCGTTGAGCCTGGGCCGGATGCTCCGCGACACCCCGTCGCTCAAGGCCCGCCAGCAGGAGAAGCAGGCGCGCTGGCAGGACCTGTTCATCCCCGAGATCGCCACCAGGCTGGGCCTGTCCGACGACCCGCGCGACCCCCGCCCCCGTGCGCTGGTGGCGGCGGGCCTCGCGTGCCTCGACGCCGCGTTCCAGGCCTGGACGGCCGCCGACGGCGCGGTCGGGATGGAGGTCCTCGTCGACCGCGCGTTCGCCGTGGTGGCCCCTCGACGCGGTTAGTCCACTGTGGACGGATTCGGGGCCGCCAGCAGGCGCTTCGCGGCGTCCAGGATCTCGTCCGAGATCGGGTCGCCCGCCGTGGCCCGTGACAGCATGAGCGCGCCCACCATGGTGCACAGCGTGGTGATCTGGTGGTCGCGGTCGGTCGGGTCGTCGTCGAAGTCGGCCAGCTTCAGCACGAACCCGCGCACTCCTTCGGTGTAGGTGGCGCGCAGCGCGCTGTCCGCGCCCTCGTGGGCGACCTCGCCCGCCAACGCGGTGGTCGGGCAGCCCGTGCCCGGATCGTCGCGGTGCTCGGGGGACAGGTAGTCGTCCAGCATCTCCCGGCGGGCCGCGGTGTGGTCGTCGGGGTGGCGCTCGGTGAACCCCAGCATCTCCCGGCCCCGCTCGTCGAGCGCGGCCGCCGCGGCTTCGGCGGCCAGCGCCTCCTTCGAGGCGAACTGGCGGTAGAAGCCGCCGTGCGTCAGGCCGACGTCGGCCATCAGGTCGGACAGGCTGACGCCGTGCACGCCGCGTTCCCGGAAGAGCCGCGCGGCGGCGGTGACGACCTGTTCGCGGTGCGCGGCCGCGTCGGCGCGTGATGCCCGTCCCATGCCCACCAGTATATATGACACCCATCATCGAACCGCTTGACGAGAATAGATGTTGGCCATAATCTAACGACACCACGAGCTGACCGAGGAGTCGAGCATGTTCCAGTCCGACCAAGCCGAGACCCAGTACGCCGACGGGTTCGCCTACCGCGTCCTCGGACCCGAGGGCGGTGTCCCGCTGGTGCTGCTGAACCGCCTCCGCGGCACGATCGACCACTGGGACCCGGCGTTCCTCGACGACCTGGCCAAGGAGCGCCGGGTCGTCGTCTTCGACAACGAGGGCGTCAACGCCTCCGAGGGGCGGATCCCGGACAGCGTCGAGGCGATGGCGGCGGGCGCGGTCCGGTTCCTCCGCGCGCTCGGCCTGACCGAGGTCGACCTGCTGGGGTGGTCCATGGGCGGGTTCGTCGCGCAGAGCGTGGCGCTCGACCACCCCGAGCTGGTGCGGAAGCTGATCGTCGCGGGCTCGTCGCCCGGTGGCGTGCCCGACTCGCCCGCCTTCCCCGACGAGATCACCGCGAAGGTCGGCGCGGCCGTGAGCGGGGAGCGCAACGGCGACGAGGACTTCCTGTTCCTCTTCTTCCCCGAGGAGGCGTGGGACCTCGGCCGCGCGTCGCTGCGCAGGCTCGACGCGCGGTTGTCCGCTTCGGGCGCCGACGTGCCGCTGGAGGGCGTCGGCACCCAGTGGGCCGCGATCCAGAAGTGGGTGGCGGGCGGCGCGTGGTCCCGGCTGCCCGAACTGCGGGCTCCCGCCCTGTACGCCAACGGCGCGCACGACGTCATGGTCACCTCGTACGACACGTACGCGGCGGGCACGCGCGTCGCGGACTCGCGGGTGGTGCTCTACGGCGACGCGGGCCACGCGTTCCTGTTCCAGCACCCCGAGGAGTTCGGCGGCGTGGTCCGGGACTTCCTGCGCTAGGACGCGCGAACGCCGATCGTCCTCAGTGGACGATCGGCGTTCGGTGTCAGTGGCGCCAGGGCGGTGCGGAGCGGTGCATCTGTTCTCCCGGTGGGGTCAGACGGCGAGTGCGATGGTGTGGCCGGTGTGCTCGACCTTGGCGCGCAGGTAGCCGACGTTGCTGGCGGTCTCGAAGACGCCGGTCGGCACGTGGTTGCGGACCGTGATGCCGTGCGACTCCAGCTGCGCGCCCTTGTCGGGGTTGTTGGACAGCAGGTCGATGGTGTCGATGCCCAGCGCGGTCAGCATCTGCGCGGCGGCGGTGTAGTCGCGGCCGTCCTCTGGCAGGCCGAGCGCGCTGTTGGCCTCGTAGGTGTCCAGGCCGCGGTCCTGGAGGGCGTACGCGTCGAGCTTGTTGTACAGCCCGATGCCCCGGCCCTCCTGGCGCAGGTAGAGCAGCACGCCGCCCTCGGTCGACAGCCGTTCGACGGCTTCGCGGAGCTGGGGGCCGCAGTCGCAGCGGGCCGAGCCGAACACGTCGCCGGTCAGGCACTCCGAGTGCATTCGCACCAGCGGCGCGGGGCTGGCGGCCGGGTCGCCGAAGACCAGTGCCACGTGCTCGGCCTGGTCGGCGAGGCCGTGGAAGGTCACCGTGTCGGCCGCGGTGGAGAAGCCGTCGCCGAACCGCAGGGGGACCCGGACGCTGGTGCGAACCGTGGCGCGGGCGGTGAGGGAGGCGGTCATGGCGGGCTCCGATCGACGACAAGTTCGTATTTCAACTACCGGAACGACACTACGCCGGTAGTTTGAATTTGAACGATGACTGTGGCGCTGGCCACAGCCTGTCGAGACGCCGGTCAGAGGACGACGAGCTGGGCCTGGTCGAACGCCACGGCCAGGTCCGCCTCGATCCGCGCGGCGGCCTCGCGCAACGGCGGCAGCAGCCGGTCGACCGTCTCCTCGGGAGTGTCGCGGCCGACGTGCAGCGCCATGTTCACCGCCGCCACCACGGTCCCGGCCCGGTCGCGCACCCCGACGGCCAACGACCGCAGCCCGTCCTGCAACTCCTCGTCCACCATCGCCCAGCCCTGCGCCGCCACGGCCCCCACCGCGGCCGTCAGGTCCTCGGTGGACACGAGCGTGCGCCGGGTCAACGCCGTCCGGTCGGCCCGGTCGAGCGCCGCTGCCCGCTCGGCGGCCGGCAGGCCCGCCAGCAGCACGCGGCCCATCGACGTGGCGTACGCGGGGAACCGGGTGCCGATCGCGATGTCGATCCGCATGATCCGGGTGGTCGCCACCCGCGCCACGTACCGCACCTGGTCGCCGTCGAGGACCGCCATCGACACCGACTCGCCGACGACGGCCGCGAGGTCGGCCAGGTGCGGCTGGGCGATCTCGGCCAGCGTCAGCGACGACAGCCGCGAGTACCCGAGGTCCAGCACGGTCGGCCGCAGGGTGAACAGCCTGCCGTCGCTCTCCGCGTACCCGGTCTCCCGCAGCACGAGCAGCGCCCGCCGGGCGGTGGCGCGGGGGAGGCCGCTCGCCGCGGCCGCCGCGGAGATCGTCAGCCCGCCGGGCGCGAACCGGAACGCCTTGAGCACGGCGATCCCGCGCGCCAGCGTCTCCAGGAACTCCATGCCCAGCTCGTCCTTCGTGGACCGCAGCTCACCCGCCGTCGGCACCGCCCGCTCGTCCGACGCGTGCGGCCGCCGGAGCGCGGCCTCCATGTCCCGCACGGCCGCCCGCAGCGCGGGCAGCACGGCGTCCGGGAAGGACTTCGCGGTGTGCCTGCTGGTGTGGCTGAGCACGCTCACGGCCGCGACCTGCCGTCCGCCCGGATCGTGGACGGGCGCGGCGATGGCCAGCAGGCCCGGCTCGACCCACTGGTCGTCCAGCGACCACCCCTGCACCGCGGCCTCGGCGACCCGCGCGCGGAACTCGGCCTCGCGGTCCGGTGACGCGTCGGTCAGCGTCGGCACGGCGGGGAACCCGGCGTCCAGCGGGTCGGAGGTCCGGCGGTCGCGCCACGCCTCGTACCGGTGCTCCTCCCACGTGGTCGCGAGCACGACGCCCGCGGCGCTGCGGTCGTCCGGCAGCAGGCCTCCCACGTGGAACGCGAGGTACATGGCCCGGCGTCGGGTGGACTGAGCGATGAGCCGCGCCCCGTCGGCGTCCGGCACGGCCAGCGACACCGACTCGTCCAGCTCGTCCGCGAGCCGCGTCACGAGTGGCGCGAGTGGACCGACGAGTCCGCACGACGCGAGGTAGGCGTTGCCGAGTTCCATCGCGCGCGGCGCGAGCACGAGGTCCTGGCCCTCGGCGCGCAGGAAACCCAGGTGCAGCAACGTCGTGGTGATCCGGTCCACAGTGGACCGGGCGAGGCCGGTGGCCTTCGTGAGGTCGACGCGGCGCATCCGGGGCTCGGGTTCGGCGGCGACCGCGTGCAGCACCGCGAGGCCCCGTTCGAACGGGCCCGCGGTGTCCTCGGCCGGTTCCCGCACGTCAGACCCCGTCCGATCAGGACCGGACCTTTGTGGCCACGGTGCTCCCGACATCGTAGATGTGCGCCTCTTGACGCATCTGGGTCGCCGGGCCCACACTCCGCTGCAAGCTTAGCGAAATAAATTTCGCCAGGCGAACACCCGCTCATCAGGTCGAAGGAGCCCTCCATGAGCAGTCCAGCGCTCACCCGTGCTGATATCGCCCGCCACGCGGCGTTCGAGTTCGTCCTCACCACCACGCTGCTGTTCGTCGTGGTGAGCCTGGTCCGCTGGCTCGGCCACCCGGCGTCGCCGCTGTCCATCGCGAACCCCTCCGCGCTGTTCGCGGTGGCCGGGGCGCTGGTGGCGGTGCTGATCGCGGGCCTGATGTACAGCCCGCTCGGCCACCGGTCCGGCGGTCACATGCACCCCGGCGTGACGCTGTTCGTCTGGCTCGGCGGCGGGCTGCCCGGCGCGGCCGTCGTGCCGTACGTGGTGGCGCAGCTGGCGGGGTCCATCGCGGGCGCGGGCCTCGCGCGGCTGGTCTGGGGGCCCGCCGTCACGCAGGTCGGCTACGCCGCCGTGGGCTCCGGGCTCGGCGACGTCGGCCTGTTCCTCGCCGAGTCGCTGCCGGTCGCGGCGATCTTCGTCGTGGTCTCGTTCTTCCTGCCCCGCCCCGAGACCGCGCGGTTCGTGCCGGTCGTCATCGGGGTCGGGGTCGGCCTCACGATCGCGTTCCTGGCCTCCGTCAGCGGCGCCTCGGTGAACCCGGCCCGCCAGCTCGGGCCCGCGCTGTTCGCCGGGCAGACCCACGGGCTGTGGATCTACCTGACCGCGCCCGTGGTGGCGCCGCTGGTCGTCGCGCTCGTGCTCCGCGCCGTGCGAAGGTCGGTCTCACCGTCACAGGTGTGAGTCGACGTTTCCCCATTTTGTTCGAATGAGAACGACCCTAGGAGCGACCTCGTGACCATCACCCGCGAACTGTTCATCGGCGGCGAGGACGTGCCCGCGCTGGACGGGCGCACCACCCAGGACCTCAACCCGTACACCGGCGAGGTCTACGCGACGGTCGCCGCGGGCGGCGCCGCCGACATCACCCGCGCGGTCGACGCGGCCGAGGCGGCGTTCCCGGCGTGGGCCGCCACGCCCCCGTCGGCCCGGCGCGCGATCTTCCTCAAGGCGGCCGACGTCTTCGAGGCCCGCACCGCGGACGCGATCGCGGTCATGGCGGGCGAGGTCGGCGGGGTGGCGGGCTGGGCGGGCTTCAACGCGGCACTGGCCACGAACATCCTGCGCGAGGCGGCCGCCGCGATCTCCCAGCCGGTCGGCGAGGTCCTGACCAGCGACACCGGCGGCCAGCTGTCACTGGCGGTGCGCCAGCCGGTCGGCGTGGTCGGCGCGTTCTCGCCGTGGAACGCGCCCCTGATCCTGGGCATCCGGGCCGTCGCCGTGCCCATCGCCGTCGGCAACACCGTCGTCCTCAAGCCCAGCGAGGACGCCCCGATCGCCTGCGGCCTGTTCCTCGCCGACGTGCTGCGCGAGGCGGGCCTCCCGGCGGGCGTGCTCAACGTCGTGACCAACGCCCGCGAGGACGCCGCCGCCGTCGCCGAGGCGCTGATCTCGGACAAGCGCGTCCGGGTCGTCAACTTCACCGGCTCCACGAACGTCGGCCGAATCGTCGGCACGACCGCCGCCCAGCACCTCAAGCCCGCCGTGCTGGAACTCGGCGGCAAGAACGCCGTGCTGGTGCTGGACGACGCTGACGTCGACTACGCGGTGAACGCGGTGGCGTTCGGCGCCTTCCACAACGCGGGCCAGATCTGCATGTCCGCCGACCGGGTGCTGGTGCACCGCTCGATCGCCGAGGAGTTCACCGCCAAGCTCGCGGCCAAGGTCGCGGCGCTCCCGCACGGCGACCCGGCCGATCCGGGCACGGTCGTCGGCCCGGTGATCAACGACCGGGCCGCGAAGCGGGTCGCCGACCTGGTGCAGGACGCCGTGGCGCTCGGCGCTCGGGTCCGCGCGGGCGGTGGCGAGCCGGACGGCACCCGGTACGCCGCGACCGTGCTGGACCAGGTGACGCCGGAGATGCGCGTCCACCGCGAGGAGATCTTCGGGCCGGTCGTCACGGTCCTCACCGTCGACTCGGACGACGAGGCCGTCGCCCTCGCCAACGACACCGACTACGGCCTGACCGCGGGAGTGCTCACCGAGGACACCCGCCGCGGCTTCGCCCTCGCCCGCAGGCTGCGCACCGGGATCGTCCACGTCAACAACCAGACCGTGGACGACGAGCCGCAGGCCCCGTTCGGCGGCGTCGGGTCCACCGGGTACGGCCGGTTCGGCGGCCGCTGGGCGGTGGAGGCGTTCACGAACACCCGCTGGATCACCGTCGCGGGCGAGCACAACCACTTCCCGTTCTAGACC
>NZ_JBHYHC010000121.1:0-28965 GCF_042738955.1 Umezawaea sp. NPDC059074 | reverse complement strand
AAGCTTTCCACCTGCCGTTTTGGCCCGACAAAGGGGCAAAACGAGGGGTCCCCGAGTCAAATCGGCCACAGCACGCTGGAACGAGCGCCACCGGGCGACCCAGCTGGATCAAGAGCCGCAGGGGTGACCCGGCTGGATCGAGAGTCGCAAGCCGGCCAGGCTGGATCGAGCCGCCGCAAGCCCAGCCCAACCTCAAATCCACCATGCGGAAACAACTTTCCCCCAGGCGGACTTCCCTCCCTTGGCGGTAGCCCCGGCGTCCAACACCCAAGACACTGGTCACGCCCCCTATCCGCCATCCGAGCGCACCCGGCCTGCTCAACTTCTGGGATTAACACCCCCGCAACCTGGATTTTCTTGCTCGATCAAGAGATCCTGTAGGTCCACGTGACCAGCGCCGCAACGGTGGGGATAGTCTGGCAGTGGCTTTCCGACAGCCCACACGTACAGCCCATCCGTACGCCCTGGCGCATCCGCCAGTCGAGTATCGAGGAGACGCACCGTGACGGTTCGCGTAGGTGTCAATGGTTTCGGCCGCATCGGTCGCAACTTCTGGCGCGCCGTTCAGGCCAGCGGGCACGACATCGAGATCGTCGCGTTCAACGACCTCGGTGACGTCAAGACCATGGCCCACCTGCTCAAGTACGACAGCATCCTGGGTCGTCTGCCCAACGACGTGTCCGTGAACGACGAGGGCATCTCGGTCGACGGCAAGACCATCAAGGCGCTGGCCGAGCGCGACCCCGGCAAGCTGCCGTGGAAGGACCTGGGCGTCGACGTCGTCGTCGAGTCGACCGGTTTCTTCACCGACGCGACCGTCGCGCGCAAGCACGTCGACGAGGGTGGCGCGAAGAAGGTCATCATCTCCGCTCCGGCGAAGAACGAGGACCTCACGATCGTGCTCGGCGCGAACGAGGACAAGTACGACGGCTCGCAGACCGTGATCTCCAACGCGTCCTGCACCACGAACTGCCTCGCGCCGCTGGCGAAGGTCCTGCACGACACCTTCACCATCGAGCGTGGTCTCATGACCACGATCCACGCGTACACGCAGGACCAGAACCTCCAGGACGCGCCGCACAGCGACCTCCGCCGCGCCCGCGCCGCCGCGCTGAACATCGTGCCGACGTCGACCGGCGCCGCGAAGGCTATCGGCCTCGTGCTCCCCGAGCTCAAGGGCAAGCTGGACGGCTACGCGCTGCGCGTGCCGATCCCCACCGGCTCCGCGACCGACCTGACCGTGACGCTGGGCCGCGAGACCACCGTCGAAGAGGTCAACGCCGCCTACAAGGCCGCCGCTGACGGCGCGCTCAAGGGCTACCTGCGCTACAACACCGACCCGATCGTGTCCTCGGACATCGTGACGGACCCGGCGTCGTGCATCTTCGACGCCCCGCTGACCAAGGTCATCGGCAACCAGGTCAAGGTCGTCGGCTGGTACGACAACGAGTGGGGTTACTCCAACCGCCTCGTGGACCTCGTCAACCTCGTCGCCTCCAAGCTCTGAGGACCACGTGAAGACTCTTAGCGACCTGCTCGCCGAGGGTGTCTCGGGTCGGCGCGTCCTCGTGCGCGCCGACCTGAACGTGCCCCTCGACGGCGACAAGATCACCGACGACGGCCGCGTCCGCGCGTCGGTGCCGACCCTCAAGGCGTTGACCGAGGCCGGTGCCCGCGTGCTCGTGGCCGCCCACCTCGGCCGCCCGAAGGGCGAGCCGGACCCGAAGTTCTCCCTCGCGCCCGTCGTGGCGCGGCTGGGCGAGCTGCTCGGGGCCCCGGTGGAGATCGGCACCGAGGCCGGCGCCGAGGGCACCGTGGTGCTGCTGGAGAACATCCGCTTCGACGCCCGCGAGACCAGCAAGGTCGACGCGGAGCGCGAGGCCCTCGCCGACGAGCTGGCCGCCAAGGCGGACGCGTTCGTCTCCGACGGCTTCGGCGTCGTGCACCGCAAGCAGGCGTCGGTCTACGACGTCGCGAAGAAGCTGCCCGCCTACGCGGGTGGTCTCGTGCTGTCCGAGGTCCAGGTGCTGCACAAGCTCACCGAGGACCTCAAGCGCCCGTACGTCGTGGTGCTCGGCGGCGCGAAGGTGTCGGACAAGCTCGGCGTCATCGCGAACCTGCTGTCCAAGGTCGACCGCCTGCTCGTCGGCGGCGGCATGGCGTACACCTTCCTCAAGGCCCAGGGCCACGAGGTCGGCAACTCGCTGCTCCAGGCCGATCAGCTCGACCAGGTCCGCGGCTTCCTCGCCGAGGCGGAGAAGCGCGGCGTCGAACTGGTGCTGCCGGTCGACGTGCTGGCCGCCACCAAGTTCGCGCCCGACGCCGAGTTCGAGGTCGTCGACGCGACCGCGATCCCGGCCGACCGCGAGGGCCTGGACATCGGCCCGAAGACCCGCGAGCTGTTCGCGTCCAAGCTGTCCGACGCGGCCACCGTGTTCTGGAACGGCCCGATGGGCGTGTTCGAGTTCGAGTCCTTCGCCGGTGGCACGCGTGCCGTCGCCGAGGCGCTCGTCGCGAGCGACGCGTTCACCGTGGTCGGCGGCGGCGACTCGGCCGCGGCCGTGCGCGCGCTGGGCCTCCCCGAGGACGGCTTCTCGCACATCTCCACCGGTGGTGGGGCCTCCCTGGAGTTCCTTGAGGGCAAGGAACTCCCCGGCGTTTCCGTTCTGGAGCAGTGATGGCGACCCGTCTGCCGCTCATCGCGGGCAACTGGAAGATGAACCTCAACCACCTCGAGGCCATCTCCCTGACGCAGAAGATCGCGTTCTCGCTGCCCGAGAAGTACTACGCCAAGGTCGAGGTCGTGGTGCTCCCGCCGTTCACGGACATCCGCAGCGTGCAGACGCTGACGGACGGCGACAAGCTGCTCCTCAAGTACGGCGCGCAGGACATCTCGGCGTTCGACTCCGGCGCGTACACCGGGGAGATCTCGGGCCTGATGCTCGCCAAGCTGGGCTGCTCCTACGTCACCGTCGGGCACTCCGAGCGCCGCGAGTACCACAACGAGTCCGACGAGCTGGTCAACCGCAAGGTGAAGGCCGCGCTCAAGCACGGGATCACCCCGATCCTCTGCGTCGGCGAGCAGTTGGACGTCCGCGAGGCGGGCAACCACGTCGAGCACTGCAACTCCCAGCTGGTCGAGGGCCTCAAGGGCCTCTCCGGCGAGGAGGTCGCCAAGGTCGTCGTCGCCTACGAGCCCGTGTGGGCCATCGGCACCGGCCGGGTCGCCGGCTCCACCGACGCGCAGGAGGTCTGCGCGGCGATCCGCGTCCAGCTCGCCGAGAAGTACGGCGAGGAGGTCGCGGCCGTGGTGCGGGTGCTCTACGGCGGTTCGGTGAAGTCCGGCAACATCGCCGAGCTCATCGCGCAGAAGGACATCGACGGCGCCCTCGTGGGCGGCGCGAGCCTCCAGGCGGACGAGTTCACCAAGCTGAGCGCGCTCGCCGCGGGCGGCCCACTACCCTGATCCCCAACATTCCCTTTTTCCACAGGGTGGGTCCACGTTCGGCAGTTGAACCGGTACTCTGTGGCGTCAACTGCCTGACAGCGAGGAAGAAATGATCCTGTTCCTTCAGATCCTTTTGATCGTCTCCAGCCTGCTGCTGATCCTGCTGGTGCTGCTTCACCGCGGCCGTGGCGGCGGTCTGTCCTCGCTGTTCGGTGGCGGCATGCAGTCGAGCCTGTCCGGCTCCAGCGTCGTGGAGAAGAACCTGGACCGCCTGACGCTGTTCGTCGGCGCGGTGTGGGTCATCGCCATCGTCGGGATCGGGCTGCTCGTCAAGGTCGGCTGAGCTCGGGTCAATCAGGCGCAGGACAACCACGTGGTGGGGGTGTAAGGGTCGATGGCTGGTGGTAACGCGATTCGCGGTACCCGCGTCGGCGCAGGTCCGATGGGTGAATCGGAGCGCGGGGAGTCCGCGCCCCGAAATCGGATCTCGTACTGGTGTGCGAACGGGCACGAGTCACGGCCGTCGTTCGCGATGGAGGCGGACGTCCCGGAGGTCTGGGACTGTCCGCGGTGCGGTCTCCCGGCGGGCCGGGACGAACAGGCTCCGCCTGCTCCTCCGCGCAACGAGCCGTACAAGACTCACCTGGCGTACGTGAAGGAACGGCGTTCCGACGCCGACGGCGAGGCGATCCTCCAGGAAGCGCTCACCAAGCTGCGCAAGCAGCGCGAAGTGCCGTAAATCGGATGACCACGACGAAGGCCCGCACCTTTCGAGGTGCGGGCCTTCGTCGTGCGATGGGCCGAATGCGCGTGCATTCGCCGGGAGCATTCGCGCAAGCGGTGCCACGCCGAATTCGGTGCGGAACCGTTTCGCTCAGTTCTTGGCGGGCAGGCGCAGGGCGCTGAACTGGCGGCGCAGCATCGTCGCCCCGATCAGGATGAAGAACACCAGCACCACGAGCGTCGACGACGTCCCGCTGGTGCCGCTCGTCAACGACACGTCGACGCTGCCGACGAGCAGGATGTCGCACTGCGCCTCGATGACGTGGCGGCCGGGCTCGATGGTCGCGAACTCGACGGGGGAGTTGAACTTCCCGGTGCCGTCGGCCTTCGCGGTGCCGACCTTCTCGTCCTTCGACGTGAGCTTCACGTCCGAGCCCGGCGCGCAGCCGGTGCCGGACGCGTTGAGCTGGTCGCCGGGCTGGATGTTGTCCTTGTCCAGCGTCAGCGCGCCGTCCGCGTCGATCGCCTTCGTCGTGGAGGTGCCGCTGGAACTGGGGGCGGACGACGAGGACGAACTGGAGTCCGTGGTCGTCGTGGTGGTGGTGACCGCGGTCGTGGTGGTCGTCGTCGTGGTCACGACCGGCGGGGTGGTCGTCGTGGTGACGACCGGCGGCGGCGTGGTCGTGGTGACCGGCGGGGGAGTGGTGGTCGTCGTGACGGGCGGCGGGATGACGACGGTGAAGGTGGTCCGGGGCCCGTCGCACGCGCTCTGCGCGACGACCGTGTGGAAGCCCGCCGTGGCGTTGGCGGGAACGGCGACGCCCGCGGACCCCGATCTGGCTCGGCTGAACGATCCGCTGCCGATCGGTTGCTGGTTGTCCCACAGGACGGTGACCGTGTTGTCCTTGCAGGGGTACTGGAAGTTGGTCCACGTGACCGTGAACCCGTCGCCGGGGGCGGCCGAGTTGGGCGACGCCGACACCGCGGGCGGCTGCTGAGCGCCTGCCGGTGTGACCGCGAGCACCGTAACGGCGAACGCAGCTAAGCCGAGTACACCTAGTGTTCTGGTCGCCCGCATGGCCATCTCCCGGAATGTGTCGCTGTCGGCGGCGCCGGAATGTAGCATCCGCCCGCAGAACGCCGTGCTGAACTTGAGGTGCAACGTGAGACGTTTGACCAGCGCTGCGGGTTCACTCCTGCTGGTGGGAATGTTGCTGGGTTCGGCGCAGGGGGCGTTCGCGGCGGCCGGTGACGTGACGGTCAACGCGACCGTGGACCGGAAAGCGGTCGGTGGAACGACCGATCTGCTGCTGGACCCGGACCGGTCGATCCGCGTCGAGGTGACCGTCCACAACGGAACGAACGCGCCGCGTCACGTGAAGACGGTCCGGCTGTCCGGGACGGCGCTGGCGCTGACGTTCTTCGCCTACGACACGACGGTCCCGTTCGACGTGCCCGCGAAGGAGAGCGTCACCCGCGCGTTCCAGCTCGACCTCGCGGACCTCGGCGGCCAGGCGACCGGCCTGCTGCCGACCGAGATCGAGGTGCTCGACGACAACCGCGACGTGCTGGGGTCCGTGGCGACGACCGGTGACGTCCTCGGGTCGATGTGGTCGGTCTACGCGGTGTTCGGCCTCGGCGTGCTGCTGCTGACCGTCTTCTCCTGGGCGGGCGCGCTGATCGCGCTCGCCCGCCGCAGGCTGCCCGCGAACCGGTGGCAGCGCGCGATGCGGTTCCTGCCCGCGGGCATCGGCACCGGGCTCGTCGCGGTGATCTCGCTGTCCGTGCTGAAGCTGATGGCCCCCTCGCCCGCCGCCGAGATCCCGTTCATCCTCGGCTCCGCCGCCGCGGCACTGCTGCTCGGCTACCTCACCCCGCACCCCGGTGAGCCCGACGCGCTCCGCCCGGCCGACGACGCCGACCGCGAGACCGACGACTTCTCGGACGCCGACCGCTACTCGGTGACCGACCACCACTCCGACTACAGCGAGGCCCCGTTGACCGAGCGCATCACCCGGCCGCTGCCTCCCGGTGGTGCGGTGTGACCGTCGCCCCGAGCGTCGTCGCCGCGCTGCCGCAGTACCAGTTGGGCGAGCAGATCGGCCACGGCGGCATGGGCGTGGTGTACGCGGCCGTGCACCGGCCGCTCGGCCGTCCCGTCGCGATCAAGCGCCTGCCCGGCCTGCTGGCCGAGGACCGCAAGATGAGCGACCGGTTCGAGCACGAGGCCCGGCTGCTCGCCCGGCTCGACCACCCGCACATCGTGCCGGTCTACGACTACGTGCAGAACCACGGCGAGCACCTGCTCGTGATGGAGAAGCTCGACGGCGGCACCGTGTGGTCGAAGTTCTCCGAGGAGGGCGTCACCGCGGGACAGGCGTGCGCCATCGGCCTCGCGACCCTGTCCGGGCTGCACGCCGCGCACGTCGCGGGCGTGCTGCACCTGGACGTGAAGCCGAAGAACCTGCTGTTCACGTCGTCCGGTGTCCTCAAGGTCGCCGACTTCGGGATCTCGCAGGTGATCAGCGAGGGCGCCACCCTCATGACCCACGCCGGGCAGGTGCTCGGCACGCCCGCGTACATCGCGCCGGAGCAGGCGCTCGGCAACCCGTTGACGCCCGCCGCCGACGTCTACGCGACGGGCACCGTCCTGTACGAGCTGCTCTCCGGCTCGTTGCCGTACGAGAGCGGCGGCGGCGCGCTGGCGATGATCCAGCGGCACGTCTACCAGGAGCCCCGCCCGCTGGGCCCGGCCGTGCCGAGGCCGCTGGCCGAGGTCGTGATGCGCAGCCTGGCGCGCGAACCGCAGGCCCGCTACCGCAACGCGGAGACGTTCGCGGTCGACCTCGCGGGCGCGGCCGCCCAGGTGTTCGGCCCGGACTGGCTCACGCGCCTCGGCGTCCGCGTCCACCTGTCGCCCGCCGTCGCGACCGGCAGCACCCGGCCGTCGCAGCACCCGACGCAACCGCGGGAAACCCTGGCGCTCAACCGGGTGCGCGGCACGATGGTCGACGCGCCACCGGTCACGCAGATCGGCAGCCAGACGCTCATCCCGGCCAGCTCCGTCCTCGCCGCCGGTCCGCCCGCCCGCAAGACCGGGCGGTGGTTCGCGCTGGCGGGCGCGCTCGTCGCGCTGGTGATGCTGGCGCTGCCGTTCACCGTGACCGGCCGCGACCTGCCCGTGCTGACCCAGGACCTCAGCCAGCCCGTCGTGCTCCAGGGCAAAGCGCCGACGACCCTGACCATCACCGTGGCCGGGGTGACGCTGGCGACCGTGACCGGCGACCCGGCCGCCGGACTGGAACTGCCGGGCGTGACCCGGTGGATCGTCGGCGGCGCGGCCGTGGCCACGGTGAAGGGGGAGGACGCGCAGCAGGAGTACCTGCTCAAGCCGCTCGCCAGCCCGATGCTGAGCATCATGGGCGTGGGCAGCGCGGTCGTGCTGCTGTTCACGTTGGCGTACCTGGAGTCGATCCTGCGCTCGCTGCGCCGCCGCCAGGCGGGCACCGGCGCGGTGATCATCGCGGCCCCGCTCGGCTTCGCCCTCGGGGTGGCGGTGTGGCTGCTGCCGACGGTGCTGCTCCGCAACGAGCCCGCGCTGCTCCCGACCCTGACCTGCGCCCTGCTCGGCGCGGTGGCGGCGGTGTGCGTCGCCGTCGCCACCCGCCGCGCGGCGGCCTAGTGGGTGGTCCTCCCGAGTTCGACCAGGAGGACACCGCCCATGATGAACGCGATGCCGAGCGCCATGACCCAGGTGAACGGCTCCTTGAACAGCACCCGGCCCGCGATCGCCGTCAACCCGACGCCGGTCGCGGCCCAGATGCCGTAGGCGACGCCGATGCCCATGCCGTGGCCGAGGGTGAGGGTCAGGAAGAGGAACGCGAGGCCGTAGCCGACGAGGACGGCGGCGTACCAGATCCGCTTGCCGGTGGTCGCGACCCGCAGGGAGAGGGTGGCGCTGACCTCGGTGAGGATCGCGCACGCGAGGTAGACCCAGGCCATCATGTCGACGCCTTGTGCTGGGAGCCCAGTTCCACCAGCAGGACGCCGACGATGATGAACGCCATGCCCGCGAGCATCACCAGCGTCAGGGCCTCGTCGAACAGGAGCGCGGCGAGCGTCGCCGTGAGGACGACGCCGAGCGCGCCCCACACGCCGTAGGCGACACCCAGCGGCATGCCAGCGCGGAGCGTGCCCGCGAGCATCACGAACGACGTCGTGTAGCCGAGCGCCACCAGGACGTACCAGGCCGGGTGGTCGAGCGACGCCTTGAGCGACAACGACCCCGTGACCTCACACCCGATCGCGCCCGCGAGGAACAACCACTTGCGCACCGGTCAGTCCTCCAACATCCGGTCGGCGATGGCGCGGACGCGGTCGCGGTCGGCGGGGGAGAGCGGGAACACCCGCGTCGCATCCCCGAACCACGCCCCGTCGGCGAGCAGTCGTACTGCGGTGAGTCGGCCTCGGGTGTCGTCCGGGAGGTCGGAGGGGAGGTGCAGCCACGGTTCCAGCCGTTCGACCCAGCGGGCGGTGAGTCGGTCGCGGAGGCGGGGGTCGGCGAGCATGACCAAGTCGGCTTGGTCGACGGTGCCGGAGACCGACCACTCGAAGTAGGCGCGGATGCGGTCGTGCGGGGAGGCCTTCTCGACCGAGAGGGGTTGGCGCTCGGCGAGTTCCCGGACCCAGGCGTCGACCACGTGGTCGACGAGGGCGAGCATCAGGGCTTCCTTGGTCCGGAAGTGGTGCATCAGGCCGGGCTTGCTCAACCCGACCTGCCGCGCGGCAGTCTCCAGGGAGACCGCCCCACCAGACCGCAGCAACTCCAACGCCCCGTCGAGGATCTGCTCCCTGGAGTTCGTCGTCACTGGGAGAGGGTACCAACCTTCCGGAAGGTTGGTGGATTTGGGCTGCGTGCTGCGTGCTGCGTGCTGCGGGTCGTGGGCTGTGGGGTGCGGGCTGCCGGTCGTGGGTTGCGGCTGCGGGTATGGGTGTGGGTCCGTGGGCTGCGGCTGCGGCTGCGGCTGCGGGTGCGGGTGTGGGTCTGCGGGCTGTGGGTGTGGGTCCGTGGGTTGCCGCAGTGCGGGTCTTGTCGCCTGATCGGGTGGATCGGTTTTTGTCGGTGCCCGCTTGTACCTTGTGTATTGGGGGGTTCTGCTCGATCGGGGACCCCTGCGAGGCATGTCCTTCAGCGACACCCGGCAACCTCTTGGCCCGATTTGGCCACTCAGCGGCGCTCGATCCAGCAGGGTCACCCTGCGGCTCTTGATCCAGCCTGGTCACCGGGCGGCTCTTGTTCCAGCGTGCTGTGGCCGATTTGACTCGGGGACCCCTCGTTTTGCCCCTTTGTCGGGCCAAAACGGCAGGTGGAAAGCTTGCCGCCCGACAAATTTTAAGGGGCAAAACCCCCGAGTAAAATCGGCCACGTTCCGTGGCCACCCCGCCGGTACCGCCGTGCTCACCAGCTATGCGCCAGCACCATCGCGGTCACCAGCTGGCCCGCCGATCCCGTCGTGGCCACCAAGCCCCGGCGCCACTCTTGTCGCGGTCACCAACTGGCTGTCAGCACCGCCGTGGTCACCAGTTGGTTGCTGGTCCCGTCGTGTCTTGGGCTTTGTGGTTATCGCAGGGTGGGGATGGCGATTCTGACTGTGAAGCCGCCGTCGTCTGTTGGGCCGGCTTCGAAGGTGCCTTCCAGGAGGTTGGCGCGTTCCTTGAGGCCCATCAGGCCGTGGCCGCCACTGGGTAGTGGTGGGGTTGTGCGGGGGGCTGGTGGGGGGCCGTTGTGGACTTCCACGCGTAGTTCGTCGTCGTTCAGGTCGACCCGCACCGTCACCGTTGCGCCGCCCGCGTGTTTGCGGATGTTGGTCAGTGCCTCTTGAACTGTCCGGTAGGCCGCGCCGGAGATGGGGGCGGGCATGGGGGCTGAGCCCAGGACGGTCAGGTTCACGGGCATGCCTGAGGTGGCGATCAGTTGTGGCAGTTCTTCCACGCCGGGTTGGGGGGAGTCGTCGCCGCTGGTCGTGCGGAGCACGCTCACCAGTTGGCGCAGTTCGTCCAGGGTTCGGGTGCTGAGCATGCGGATCGTGCCCGCTACCTGCTTGGCGTTGGCGTCGACCGAGGCGACTCGGAGTGCGCCCGCTTGCATGGCGATGAGGCTGACCTGGTGTGACACGACGTCGTGCATTTCGCGGGCCAGGCGGGCGCGTTCGTCGGCGCGGATGGCGTGGGCGTGGAGGAGGCGTTCTCGTTCGCGGCTCACGGCCAGTTCGGCGATGCGGGTGGACAGCTCCTCGCGGGCGTGGGCGAGGAGGGCGATGGCCAGGGGGAGGCCCGCCACCAGGCAGCCGTAGATGGCGTTGTGGACGTGTTGTTGCCACTCGGCGGCGAGGAACTTGTCCGGTGGCCACCAGAAGAAGCGGGCCGCCCAGACGAGGGCGGCTCCCACGAGCGTTTGCCAGCCCAGGGCGCGGTAGCGGGCGACCGTGCCCAGCGCGATCATCGCCGCCAGCTCGGACCAGCCGACGAAGAAGCCCGGCACCGTCAGCAGGAGGGTGAGGAACGGGAACCTGCGGCGCAGCACGAGCGCGGCCGCGGCGACTCCGGACAGGACGAGCGAGTACATCTCCGCGTCGCGGTTCCAGCTGTAGCCGAGCCACACGTCGGCCGCGCCGATGAGGACCGCGGCGATGTCGAGCAGCACTTGCCGGTGCTTGGCGACCCACGTCCACCGGCCGCGCGCGGCGGGTGGGGCCGCGAGCGCGGGCACGTCGGCCTCTGGCCGTCTGCGCACCGCGTTGCCGACCAGGACCCGACCTCCAGAGTCACCCAATTGCCGATCCTCACCGTACTGCGCCGGTGTCACGGTTGGCATGGCCGCCCCTTCGCCCCGGCGCACCTGACGTGCCCCGTTACTGATGGAGACGAGTCGACCACGGGAACGGGACGTTCCACCCCGGAGTTCATGACACAAATGTGCGGACGCACACGTCATGCGCACAAACAGCGCACGCAGGACTCGACGAACACCCGCACCGCGTCCCGCCGATCGGCGGCACGCCACACCACGGCCAGCTCGCTCGGCGGCAGGCCCGTCACGGCCCGGTAGACCACGTCCTCGCGCTGGCCCGCGTTGCCCTCGCCGAGCAGCACCACGCCCAGCCCGGACGCGACCGCCTCGAACGTCTCGTCCGCCGTGGCCGCCTCCGCCGCCACCCGCGCGGGCCGGGTGCGGACGTCCTCGGCCAGCCAGAAGCCGCGGGCCCGCCCCGCCGAGGCGGGCAGGGCGATGAACGGCTCGTCCAGCAGGGCGTCGAACGGGACCACGTCGAGCGTCGTGAGGTGGTGGGCGAGCGGTAGGGCGACCCAGCGGTCCTCCGTGCTGACCACCCGCCACGCGAGGTCGCCGCCCGCGGGGACCGGCAGCCAGGCGATGGCCACGTCCACCTCGCCCGCGCCCAGCCCCGCCGTCGGGTCCGCCCACGACACCTGGCGGAAGTGCAGCCGCCAGTCGGGCAGCAGGTCGTTCATCCTCGCGGTCACCGACGGGATCAGGCCGCGGCCGATCCGGGTCTGGAACCCCACGGTGAGGGTCGTCCCGCCCAGGCCCGCGATCGCCTGCCGCGCCCCGTCCCACTCGGCGATGATCGCCCTGGCGCGGGGGAGCAGCTCCTCGCCCGCGGCGGTGAGGCGGACGGTCCGGCGGTCGCGGTCGAACAGGCTCGCCCGCAACGACTTCTCCAGTTGGCGGATCTGCTTGCTCAGCGCGGGCTGGGACACGAACAGCCGCTCGGTCGCCGCCCTGGTGAAGCTCAGCTCCTCCGCGATGGCCACGAAGTAGCGCAGGTCCAGGATCCTGGCGTCCATAACTCGAGGCTATAACAGCGGATCTTGGACGTCCGGTGACGGGCGGACGACGATTCGGGCATGGAACTCGGTGTGTTCGGACTCAACGCCAAAGCCGCTGTGCCACCACGGGAAACCGCTCGGCTGGCCCGTCTCGCGGTGGACCTCGGCTACACCTCGTGGTGGGCGGGCGAACACGTCGTCCTGCCGACCCCGCGCACCCAGGCCTCGCCGATGGACCCGCTGGACCCGATCCTGGACCCGTTGACGCACCTGGCCTTCGTCGCCGGGGTGACCGACCGCCTCGACCTGGGGACCGGCATCGTCATCCTGCCGCAGCGCAACCCCGTGGTGCTCGCCAAGCAGGCCGCGAGCCTCGACGTCCTCAGCGGCGGCCGCTTCCACCTCGGCGTCGGGGCCGGGTACCTGGAGCCGGAGATGACCGCGATCGGCGTCCCGATGGCCGACCGCGGCAGGCGCACGGACGAGTACCTCGACGCGATGACCGCGTTGTGGAGCCAGGAAAACCCGAGTTACCAGGGGAAGTACGTCTCGTTCGACCACGTCGACGCCCACCCCCGCCCGATCGGCGGGCCCAGGGTGCACGTCGGCGGGCACAGCCCGGCCGCGTTCCGGCGTGCCGTCGCCCGCGGTCACGGCTGGATCGGCAACGGCACGAGCCCGGCCGACCTGAAGGGCCACCTGGAAGGTCTCGCGCGGGCGGCGAAAGAGGTCGACCGGCCCGCGCGGCTCGGCGACCTGACGATCACCTTCATGCCGGTCGACCCGGTCGAGGTCTCCGCGGACGACGCGAAGGAGTACCGGGACCTGGGCGTGGACCGGCTGCTGGTCTACCCGTTGCCACTGGAGGACCCGGACGCCATCGCGGTGTTCCTGGAACGCCGGGCCGAGTCGCTGCGTGGTATCTGAGGGAGGCTCGCGATCGTCCCCGTGTTCGCTAAAGTGCCTGCGTCAGCAGGGGGATGATCAAGGGGGGCTCTTCCATGGCCGAATTCGTGCTGAACAGGCGTCAGGCGCTGGTGGGGGTGGCCGCGACCGTCGGCGTCGCGCTGGCCGGGTCGCCGTCCGCCGTGGCGGAGACCGCGGACCCGTTCGCGCTCGGCGTCGCCAGCGGCGATCCGCTGCCGGACGGCGTGGTGCTGTGGACGCGGCTGTTCCGGGAGTCGGGACCGCTGCCGGACCGCGCGATCCCGGTGGGGTGGCAGATCGCCGAGGACGAGCGGTTCTGCCGGGTGGCGCGGTCCGGTGTGGCGTTGGCCCGGCCGGAGTTCGCGCACTCGGTCCACGTGGACGTGCGCGGCCTGCGGCCCGGCCGGGAGTACTTCTACCGGTTCCGCTCCGGCGCGGACGTGAGTCCGGTGGGGCGCACCAGGACCGCAGGGTCCGACGACCGGCTGCGGCTGGGAGTGGTGTCCTGCCAGGACTTCCAGAACGGCTACTGGCCCGCCTACCTCGGGCTGGCCGCCGAGGACCTGGACGTGGTGCTGCACCTCGGCGACTACATCTACGAGAACGACCCCGGCAGCCGGTTCGCCGACCGGGTGCACACCACGCCGGAGACGCCGGGGCTGGGCCAGTTGCGCACGCTCGCCGACTACCGCGCCCGGCACGCGCAGTACAAGGGGGACCCGGCTCTGCGGGCCGCGCACGCCGCGCATTCCTTCGTGTCCACTTGGGACGATCATGATGTCGAGTCCAACTACGCGGGGCTGATCGACGAGGCCGACGACACCGGTGCGAAGCACCAGTCGCCGGAGGAGTTCGCGCTCCAGCGGGCCGCTGGCTACCAGGCGTACTACGAGCACATGCCGATCCGGGCGACCCTCGTGCCGGGGTCGAGCGGGCTGCGGATCTACCGGCGGTTCGACTTCGGTCGCCTGGTGCGGCTGAACGTGCTGGACACCCGCCAGTACCGGACGCAGCAGCCCGGAGGGTTCCCGGACAACATCGGGCCCGAGCAGCCCGGTGTCGGCAACACGGCGGGGACGCTCACCGGCGCGGAGCAGGAGGCGTGGCTCGCCGAGGGCCTGACCGGCTCGCCCGCGCGGTGGAACGTGATCGCGCAGCAGGTGATGATGGCCCGCACCCGGCTGCCCAACCCGTTCCCGCCGCACGTCCCGCCGACCCTGGTCAACCTCGACCAGTGGGACGGGTACCAACCGCACCGCGAGCGTTTGCTGCGGTTCCTCGGGGAGTCCGGGGTGGCCAACCCGGTCGTGCTGGCGGGGGACATCCACTCGACGTGGGTCAACGAGCTGCGGACGAACTTCGACGACCCGGCGTCCGCGCCCGTGGCGGCGGAGTTCGTCGGCACGTCGATCAGCTCGGACTTCCCGGCGGCGCTGGACGGGCCGGTCAAGGCGGCGAACCCGGTGCTCAACCCGCACGTGAAGTACTTCGACGGCCTCAAGCGCGGCTACCTGCGGTGCGAGGTCGACCGGGACCGGTGGCGCACGGACGTCCGCACCGTCGCCACCATCGACGTCCGGGACTCGCCGACCACGACGGCGGCGTCGTTCGTGGTGGAGGCCGGGAGCTCGGTGGTCCACCCGGGTTGATGGGGGGGCGGCTTCCCGTGGTACGCCGCCCCCGTTCCTACGCCTTCGCGGCCGCGGTGGTGTCGAGCAGCCACCGCGTGGCGACCTGGCCGGTCGCGCCCGCCGCGGGCAGGTCGACCTCGCCCGCGCCGGTCAGGGCACTGGCGACCGCTTCGGCCTTGGCCTCACCGGTCGTCATCAGCCACACCTCGCGCGCCCGCCGGATCGCGGGCAGCGTCAGCGAGACGCGGGTGGGCGGTGGCTTCGGGCAGTTCCGCACCGCGACCACCGTCCGCTCCTCCTCGTGCACGGCGGGGGAGTCGGGGAAGATCGAGGCCACGTGGCCCTCTTCGCCGACGCCCAGCAGCAGCACGTCGAACCGCGGCACGGCCCCGTCGCCCGCCGCGGCGAGCACGGCCGCGTAGGCCTCGGCCGCCGCGTCGGGGTCGTCGCCGAACTCGCCGTCCGACGGAGCCATCGCGTGCACGCGCGCGGGGTCCACGGGGATGTGGTCCAGCAGCGCGGCACGGGCCTGGGTCTCGTTGCGGTCGGCGTGCCCCGAGGGCAGGAACCGCTCGTCGCCCCAGTAGAGGTCGACGCGGCTCCAGTCCACGGCGTCCAGGCCCGGCAGGGCGCGGAGGTGCTCCAGCACCGCCGTGCCGGTGCGGCCGCCGGTCAGCACGAGCGACGCGTCGCCCCGTGCGGACTGGGCGTCGACCAGCGCGGTCAGCAGCCGGGCGGCCGTGACGGCGGCCAGCAGGCTGCCGTCACGGTGCACCACCACCTGCGGGTCCGTCACGAGGACGTCTTCGCTTTCGCGGGCTTCTTCGCCGCCTTCGGCGCGGAGGACCCGTTCGCCTCGGGCGACGCCTTCGTCTCGGCCTCGGCCTTGGCCGCCGCCTTCGCGCTGGCCGGGACCTTCGCCGCCGCGGGCTTCGCGGCGGGCTTGCGGGCCGCGGGCTTGGTCGCCGGGGTGCGGCCGCGGACGACCTTGCCCAACGACTTCAGCGCCAGCTCGTACACCTCGTCGGGGTCGAGGCGGCGCAGCTCCTCCGCGAGGCAGTCGCGGATGGAACGGCGTTGCAGCGCCACCCGGCGTTCCGGCTGGCCGGGCTGCACGAGCGTGCCCACCCGGCCGTCCGGGCGCGACAGCTCCACGCCACCGGACTTGCGGTCGAGCGAGACGAGGCAGATGCCCTCGCCGCGCACGGCCTTGGTGCGCTTGACCGGGATCTTCAGCCCGGACGCCAGCCACGCCGCCAGCAGCTCGGTGGACGGGGAGTCCGCCTCGCCGCTGACCTCGGCGTCGGTGACCTTCTCGTAGGGCGGGAGGTCCAGCGCGGAGGCGAGCATGGCCCGCCACAGCGTGAGCCGCGTCCACGACAGGTCCGTGTCGCCCGGCGTGTAGGCGGTCCGGCGCTGCTCCAGAGCCTTGATCGGGTTCTTCTCCGCGGCGGCGTCGGTGATCCGCCGCTGGGCGAGCACGCCGATCGGGTCCTTCGCGGGCACCGCGGGCGCCTCGAAGGGCCACCACGCCACCACGGGGGTGTCCGGCAGCAGCAGCGGGACGACGCAGCTCGCGCCCTCGTCCGCCAGCTCGCCGTACAGGCGGAGCACGATGACCTCGCTGGCCCCCGCGTCACCGCCCACCCGGATCTGCGCGTCCAGCCGGGGCGACGCCTTGCGGGCGCCGCGGGCCACCACGATCACCCGGCACGGGTGCTCGCGGCTGGCGTCGTTGGCCGCTTCCACGGCCTCCTCGGTCTTCTCGCCGTCGTCGGTGACGATGACGAGCGTCAGGACGCGGCCGAGGGTGACCGCGCCACCCTCGTCGCGCAGCCGGACCAGCTTGCTGTTGATGCGGGAGGTGGTCGTCGACGGCAGGTCGATGATCACGGTCGCCTCCAGTTGCGCCCCGTGCGGGCGACCATCTCGTCGGCGGACGGCGGACCCCAGGTGCCCGCCTTGTACGGCTCGAGCTCGGGCTCGTCCTTCTTCGCCCAGTGCTCCAGGATCGGGTCCAGGATCTCCCAGGACAGCTCGACCTCGTCGTTCTTCGGGAACAGCGACGGCTCGCCGAGCAGCACGTCGAGCAGCAGCCGCTCGTACGCCTCGGGCGACGACTCGGTGAACGCGTGGCCGTAGCCGAAGTCCATCGTGACGTCGCGGACCTCCATCGTGTTGCCCGGCACCTTCGAGCCGAACCGGATGGTGACGCCCTCGTCGGGCTGCACGCGCACGACGAGCGCGTTCTGGCCCAGTTCCTCGGTCGCGGTGTCGTCGAACGGCAGGTGCGGCGCGCGCTTGAACACCACGGCCACCTCCGTCACGCGACGGCCGAGGCGCTTGCCGGTGCGCAGGTAGAACGGCACACCCGCCCAGCGCCGGGTGTTGACGCCGACGGTGATCGCGCCGAACGTCTCGGTCTTCGACTCGGGCGAGAAGCCGCCCTCCTCCAGCAGGCCGGGCACCTTCTGCCCGCCCTGCCAGCCGCCGGTGTACTGGCCGCGGGCCGACGTCTCGCCGTACGGCTGGACCGGCTTCGTGGCCGACAGGACCTTGACCTTCTCCGCCCGCAGGTCCGCCGGGGCGAAGGAGACGGGCTCCTCCATCGCGGTCAGCGCCAGCAGCTGGAGCAGGTGGTTCTGGATCACGTCGCGGGTCGCGCCGATGCCGTCGTAGTACCCCGCGCGACCGCCGAGGCCGATGTCCTCGGCCATGGTGATCTGCACGTGGTCCACGTAGTTCGCGTTCCAGATGGGTTCGTACAGCTGGTTCGCGAAGCGCAGCGCCAGGATGTTCTGGACGGTCTCCTTGCCGAGGTAGTGGTCGATGCGGAACACCGACTCCTCGGGGAAGACGTCGTTCACGGTCTTGTTGAGCTGCTTCGCGCTCGTCAGGTCGTGGCCGAACGGCTTCTCGATGACCACGCGCCGCCACTGCGACGGGTTGTCGCCGGGCGGCTTCGCCAGACCGGACCGCTTCAGCTGGTTGATCACCAGCGGGAACGCGCTCGGCGGCACCGACAGGTAGAACGCGTGGTTGCCGCCCGTGCCGCGCTCGCGGTCCAGGTCGGCGACCGTCGCGGCCAGGTTGTCGAACGCCGTGTCGTCGTCGAAGCTGCCCTGCACGAAGCGGATGCCCTCGGCGAGCTGCTCCCACACGGCCTCGCGGAACGGGGTCCGCGCGTGCTCCTTGACGGCCTGGTGCACGACCTCCATGAAGTCCTGGTCGGCCCAGTCGCGGCGGGCGAAGCCGACGAGCGCGAAGCCCGGCGGCAGCAGGCCGCGGTTGGCCAGGTCGTAGATGGCGGGCATGAGCTTCTTGCGCGACAGGTCGCCCGTCACGCCGAAGATCACGAGCCCGCACGGCCCCGCGATGCGCGGGAGCCGCTTGTCGCGGGGGTCGCGCAACGGATTGCGCCACCTGGTAGACGTCGTCACGAACCGTCCTCCTGAATGGCTTCGACCAGCTGCGCCAACCCGGCGACGCGGTCGGTGAGGTGCAGGCGCAGCACCGGTCGGCGGCTCGCGAGCACCTGGCCGTCGCCCAGTGCCTGCGCGAGTTGCAGGACGCTGAGCGTGTACGGCCGGTCCGGGACCTCCAGGTCCACTTCGGACGCGCCGGTGATCTGCAGGAAGACGCCGTTCTGGTGTCCGCCCTTGTGGTACTGCCCGGTGGAGTGCAGGAACCGCGGGCCCCAGCCGAACGTGGTCTGCAGGTGCGACTCGCGGGCGATCTCGGGGCGCAGCAACGCGAACGACGCGTCGTCGAGCCGGTCGAGGTACGCCTGCACGGACACGTAGCCGTGGTCCGGCGCGGCGGCGATGAGCGCGGTGATCGCGTCCGCCACCGTCTTCACGTCGGTCGGCAGCCAACCCTCGCTCGGGTAGACCTCGACTGGCCCGTCCACGAACGCGGGCGTGACCGGGTCGGCGGCCGGGGCGTCCAGCAGGGAGCGGGCGGCCTTCTTGGCGGCCTCCACGTCCGGCTGGTCGAACGGGTTGATGCCGAGCACCCGGCCGACGATCGCGGTCGCGTACTCCCACAGCAGGAACTGCGCGCCGAGCGAGCCCTCCACGGCCACCGACGACGACCCGGTGGCCGGGCCGATCGCGACGGTCGTGGCGTCGGAGCGCGCGTCGACGAAGCCGGGCGCGCCCGGACCCTCGACCGCGACCGGCAGCAGGCCGGTGCCGTTCTTGCCGGTGGACTCGGCGATCAGCTGCTCCGCCCAGTCGGCGAAGCCCTTGATGCCCGAGCCGGAGTCGGCGAAGACGACCTTCTCCGCGCCGTGCGCGTGCGCGGCGGCGAACGTCGCGGCGAGCACGATGGCGGGGTTGTCGGGGGAGTCCGCCGCGAGCAGCTTCGCCGCGTCGGCCGCCTGGTCGAGCAGCCCGCCGATGTCCGCGCCCGCGAGACCGGACGGCACGAGGCCGAACGCGGTCAACGCCGAGTAGCGGCCGCCGACGTTCGGGTCGGCCAGGAACACCTTGCGGTAGCCCAGTTCCTTCGACAGCGACTCGAACGGCGAGCCGGGGTCGGTCACCACGACGATGCGCGACGCGGCGTCGATGCCCGCGTCGGCGAACGCCTTGGCGAAGATCCGCCGGTGGCTGTCGGTCTCGACGGTGCCGCCCGACTTCGACGACACCACGATCACGGTGCGCTGGAGGTCGCCCGCGAGCGCGTCGGCCACCTGCGCCGGGTCCGTGGTGTCCAGCACGACGAGCGGGACGCCCGCCGTGCCGGTGATCACCTCGGGGGCCAGCGAGGAGCCGCCCATGCCCGCGAGCACGACCCGGTCGACGCCCTCGGCGTGGAGTTCGCCGCGCAGCGCGACGATCTCGTCCACCAGCGGGCGCGACGACTCGTGCAGCGTCGTCCACGACAGCCGGATGGCCGACTCGGACTCGGCCTCGGGACCCCACAGGGTGGCGTCCTTCGCGGTGAGCTTGCTCGCCACGCCGTCGGCGACGAGGTCGCCGACGATCGTGTCGACCTGGTCCTGGTTGGGCGTGCGGACGATCTCCACGGAGATCACGTCGGTCATGTGGAGGCTCAGCCCTTCGCCTTGTCGAGCTGGCCGGTCACGGTCTCCAGCAGCTCTTCCCAGGACTTCTCGAACTTCTCGACGCCCTCGGTCTCGAGCACGACGAACACGTCGTCGATGTCGATCCCGGCCTGCGCCAGCGAGTCGAAGACCTCCTGGGCCTCGTCCGCGCCACCGGTCACGGTGTCGCCGACGACGTTGCCGTGGTCGGCCACCGCGTCGAGGGTCTTCTCCGGCATGGTGTTGACGACGTTCTCGACCACGAGCTCGTCCACGTACCGGGTGTCCGAGTAGGACGGGTCCTTCACGCCGGTCGACGCCCACAGGGGGCGCTGCGCCCGCGCGCCGTCGGCCACGAGGGCCTCCCAGCGCTCGCCCGCGAAGACCTCCTCGTAGGCGGCGTACGCGAGGCGGGCGTTCGCGA
This sequence comes from Umezawaea sp. NPDC059074, assembly GCF_042738955.1. Classification (NCBI taxonomy): domain Bacteria; kingdom Bacillati; phylum Actinomycetota; class Actinomycetes; order Pseudonocardiales; family Pseudonocardiaceae; genus Umezawaea; species Umezawaea sp. NPDC059074. The sequence continues at coordinate 8,914 of NZ_JBHYHC010000121.1, read as the reverse complement.
TGGCGGCCTGGCCGCGCAGCGCCTGCGCCTCGGGGGTGCCGAGCTTCTCGATGCGCTTGTCGATCTCGGTGTCCACACGGGACACGAAGAAGGAGGCGACCGAGTGGATGGTGGACAGGTCGTGGCCGTTGGCCTTCGCCTGCTCCAGGCCCGCGATGAACGCGTCCATCACGTGGCGGTAGCGCTCGGTGGAGAAGATCAGCGTCACGTTCACGCTGACGCCCTCGGCGAGCACCTTGGTGATGGCCGGGATGCCCTCGACGGTGGCGGGGATCTTCACCATCAGGTTGGGGCGGTCGACCGTCTTCCACAGGTCGAGCGCCTCGGCGATCGTGGCGTCGGTGTCGCCCGCCAGGCGCGGGTCGACCTCAAGGGACACGCGGCCGTCGACGCCGTCCGTCGACGCGTACACGTCGCGGAACAGGTCGCACGCCGTGCGCACGTCGGTGGTGGTGATCTCCTTGACGGTGGCCTCGGTGCTCGCGCCGCGCGCGGCCAGCTCCCGGACCTGCTCGTCGTAGGACTCGCCCTTCGACAGGGCGCCCGCGAAGATCGTCGGGTTCGTGGTCACGCCGACCACGTTCTTGGTGGCGACCAGCTCGGCGAGGTTGCCGGACTTGAGCCGCTCGCGGGACAGGTCGTCCAGCCAGATGGAGACGCCCGCTTCGCTGAGCGCGACGAGGTTGGGGTTGCTCACTTGCTCTCCTCCACATTCCGCAGCGAGGTGCGAGCCGCGGCGACAACGTTCTCGGTCGTGAAACCGAACTTCTCGAACAGGGTCTGGTAGTCGGCGGAAGCGCCGAAGTGCTCGATCGAGACGATCTCGCCCGCGTCGCCGACGTAGCGGTACCAGGACTGGGCGATGCCCGCCTCGACCGCGACTCGCGCCTTGACCGACGGCGGGATGACGCTGTCCTTGTAGGACTTGTCCTGCGCCTCGAACCACTCGACGCACGGCATGGACACGACGCGGGCGGGGGTGCCCTCGGCCTCGAGGACCTTGGCCGCCTCCACGGCGATCTGGAGTTCGGAGCCCGTGCCGATCAGCACGACCGACGGCGTGCCGCTCGAGGCCTCGACCAGCACGTACCCGCCCTTGGACACGCCCTCGTACGAGGTGCCCTCCAGGGTCGGCACGTTCTGCCGGGTCAGCGCCAGGCCCGCGGGGGTGGCGTTCTCCAGGACCGTGCGCCACGCGAACGCGGTCTCGTTCGCGTCGCCGGGCCGGACCACGGCGACGCCGGGGATGGCGCGCAGCGCGGAGAGGTGCTCGATCGGCTGGTGCGTCGGGCCGTCCTCGCCGAGGCCGATGGAGTCGTGCGTCCACACGTAGGTGACCGACGCCTGCATGATCGCGGCCAGTCGCACGGCCGGGCGCATGTAGTCGGAGAACACCATGAACGTGCCGCCGTACGGGCGGGTCGGCCCGTGCAGCGCGATGCCGTTGAGGATCGAGCCCATCGCGTGCTCGCGGACGCCGAAGTGCAGCGTGCGGCCGTACGGCTCGGCGCTCCACATGCCGGTGGAGATGCTCGGCGGGCCGAACGACTTCGCGCCCTTGATCGTGGTCAGGTTGCTCTCGGCGAGGTCGGCGGAACCGCCCCACAGCTCCGGCAGCACCTCCGCGATCGCGTTGATGACCTCGCCGGAGGCCTTGCGGGTGGAGGTGCCCTTCGCGTCGACCGGGTAGGTCGGCAGCGAGTCGGTCCAGCCCTCGGGCAGCTTCTTCGCGACGAGCCGGTCCAGCAGCGCCTTGCGCTCCGGGTTCGCGGCGGCCCAGGCGTCGAAGCCCTTCTGCCACTCCGCCTTCGCGTGCTCGCCGCGCTTGCCGACCTCGCGGGCGTGGGCGAGGACCTCGTCCGCCACCTCGAAGGTCTGCTCCGGGTCGAAGCCCAGCGCGAGCTTGACGCCCTTGATCTCCTCGTCGCCCAGCGCCGCGCCGTGCGCCGCGCCGGTGTTCATCTTCTTCGGCGAGGGGTAGCCGATGATCGTGCGCAGCAGGATGAACGACGGGCGGTCCGTCTCGGCCTTGGCGGCCTTCAAGGCGGCCTCCAGCGCGACCACGTTCTCGCCGCCCTCGACGACCTGCACGTGCCAGCCGTACGCCTCGTACCGCTTCGCGGTGTCCTCGCTGAGGGCGATCGTCGTGTCGTCCTCGATGGAGATCTTGTTGTCGTCGTAGACGACCGTCAGGTTGCCCAGCTGCTGGGTGCCCGCGAGCGAGGAGGCCTCGGACGTCACGCCCTCCTCGATGTCGCCGTCGGAGGCGATGACGAAGACGTCGTGGTCGAACGGGCTCTCGCCGGGAGCGGCTTCCGGGTCGAACAGGCCGCGCTCGCGGCGGGCCGCCATCGCCATGCCCACGGCGGACGCGAGACCCTGGCCCAGCGGGCCGGTGGTCATCTCGACGCCGTTGGTGTGCCGGTACTCGGGGTGGCCGGGGGTCTTGGAACCCCAGGTGCGCAACGCCTTCAGGTCGTCCAGCTCCAGGCCGTAGCCCGAGAGGAACAGCTGGATGTACAGGGTCAGGCTGGAGTGGCCCGCGGACAGCACGAAGCGGTCGCGGCCGATCCAGTCCGCGTCGGCGGGGTCGTGCCGCATGACGCGCTGGAACAGGGTGTACGCGAGGGGGGCAAGGCTCATCGCCGTGCCGGGGTGGCCGTTGCCGACCTTCTGCACGGCGTCGGCCGCGAGAACGCGCACCGTGTCCACCGCTCGCTTGTCCAGCTCGGTCCAGTCATCGGGCAGATGGGCCTCGGTCAACCGGGTGATGTCGTCGCTCACGGACACGGACACAGCTCCACTCTCACGTTGGCGGAAACGGCCTTCTCCATCGATACAGTCGGCTCATCCCCGCGGGTTCCCTCGTCCTCCTCTCAGCCTAGTCCCGAGGGTCCGCAAGTGTGATCTGAGCGCGTGCCGACACGACTGTGTGTGTCGGCACAAGGGCATACGGAATACCAATGCGTTCCGTTCAGGACCAAGGTCCCGGTCGGGCGGCCACCCGGCCGGGTGGCGCCGGGGCCTCGCGGTTACGATTCCGGCATCCCCGACCTGGTAGAGGAGTGCGTCGCGATGAGTGCCGTCACCGAGGCCCCGGCGCGGTCGCCCCGACAGGTCGTGGGCGCCTACGTGGCGCTGACGAAGCCCCGCGTCATCGAGTTGCTGCTGATCACCACCATCCCGGCGATGCTGCTCGCCGCGCGCGGCGTCCCGCCGCTGTGGCTGATCGCGTGCACGCTGACCGGCGGCACCCTCGCGGCGGGCAGCGCGAACGCGCTCAACTGCTACGTGGACGCCGACATCGACTCGGTGATGAAGCGCACCACGGCCCGGCCGCTGGCCCAGCAGACCATCCCGCCCCGCAACGCGCTGATCTTCGGCGTCGTGCTCGGCGTGCTGTCGTTCGCGTTCCTGTGGATCACGACGAACCTGATGTCGGCCGTGTTCGCCGTCGCGACGATCCTCTTCTACATCTTCGTCTACACCCTGGTGCTCAAGCGGCGCACGTCGCAGAACATCATCTGGGGCGGCATGGCGGGCTGCATGCCGGTGATCATCGGCTGGTCGGCCGTCACCGGCACCGTCGAGTGGCCCGCGCTCGTCATGTTCGGCGTGATCTTCTTCTGGACGCCCCCGCACACCTGGGCGCTCGCGATGAAGTTCAAGGAGGACTACGCGCGAGCGGGCGTCCCCATGCTGCCGGTCGTGGCGACCGCCCAGCAGGTCACCAGGCAGATCGTCATCTACTCCTGGATCACCGTCGTCTGCACCCTGCTGCTGGCCCCGGTCACCAGCTGGATCTACGTGTCGATCGCCGCGGTGTCCGGCATCTGGTTCGCGGTCTTCGCCCACAAGCTGCACAACGTGGTCCGCAAGGGCGGCTCGACGAACACGATGAAGTTCTTCCACATGTCGAACCTGTACCTGATGCTGGTCTTCTGCGGCCTCGCTGTCGACGCGGTCGTCGGCCTGCCCGTGCTCGGGTGGCCGTTCTAACTCCTTCGGGTGAGTGCCCGTAGCGATCCCCGCGTGGCCCCGATAGTCCCGGTGACCGGGATGTCGTGTCGGGAGGGTGTGCGTGGTGGGGTCCGCTGAACTGGTGGTCGAGGCGTTGACGGCGCGTGCCTCGGCGGGGGAGTCGTGTTGGACGTCGCCTGAGGTCGTGGACTCGTCCGCGGCGTTGAAGGCGTTGGCGTGCAAGGCGCTCGGGGACGGTGGGGAGGCCCTTGTGGAGCGTCCCGCCGTGCACCGCGAGGAACTGGTGGTGGCGTTGGGGGATCCGTGCGCGGCGCTGGTGGCCGCGGCGCGGGAGGTGTTGGCGGCGTTGCGCCGCGAGGGTTAGAGCAGGGCCGCCGTGGCGTCCCACAGCGCGCGTTGCACGGCCTCGGGGCGGCCCGGTTCCGGGCAGTCGAGCGGGCGGGCGTCGCGGACGGAGAAGTAGCCGCCGTTCGCCAGGGCCGGGTCGACCGCGAGGCGGGTGATGATCCCGGCACCTCGGCGGGGGTCGCCGACCTTGAGTCCGGTGAGGACCTTCTCCAGCACGCCCGCGAACGGGAGTTCCCTGCCGAGGCCGCTGGTGTTGAAGCCGGGGTCGCAGCAGAGCGCGGTGACGTCCGTTCCGGCGAGCGTGCGGGCCAGGTGCTGGCTGAACATGATGTCCATCAGCTTCGTCCGGCCGTAGAGCGCGGAGGACTCGCGTCGGGTGAACGGGTCGACCAGCGTGAGGTCCCGCGCGGGGTCGATCCCGCCGGAGCGGCGCGCGGCCTCGGAGGCCACGGTCACGACGCGGGACGGGCCCGACGCCACGAGCTTGGCGCGCAGCGTCTCGGTCAGCAGCCACGGCGCGAGGTAGTTCACGGCCGTCATCTCGGCGAAGCCGTCCACGGTCGTCCGCTGGGAGAACGCGTGCAGGCCCGCGTTGTTGACCAGCACGTCGATCCGCTCGTACCGGGCGTCGATCTCCGCGCCCACCCGGCGGACCTGGGCCATCGAGGACAGGTCCGCGAGGAACACGTCCGCGCCGGTCTCCGCGCGCAGGGCCTCGGCTTTCGCGGCGCTGCGGGCGACGACGCCGAGCCGGACGCCACGGCGGGCCAGGTCGAGCGCGACGAGCCTGCCCAGGCCGTGGGTGGCCCCGGTGACGACGACGACGGGTTGGTGCGGCACGGCGACTCCTCGAAGGTATCGTGAGGTACCTCAGCAATGTAGCACCGATGAGGTACCTCACGACTTGGAGGACGCGTGGACGCCGAAGAGGTCGGGCTGCGCTACCTGGAACTCGCCCACCGGGTGCGCCGGGCCGTCGACGAGCGCATGGTCGGGGCCGGCCTGTCGCTCGCGCGCACGAAGACGCTGCGCGTGCTCGCCGACCGGGGACCGCTGCGGCAGGCCGAGCTGGCGGCGGAGTCGGGCACCGCGCCGCGCTCGGTCACCCAGGCCGTGGAGGCGCTGGAGCGGGACGGGCTGGTCGAGCGCGCGCCGGACCCGGACGACGGCCGGGCCAAGATCGTCGCGCTCACCGCGGCGGGCACGGCGGCGCTCGCGTCCGGGACCGACGCCGGGAACGAGGCACTGCGGGGGATCTTCGGCGGACTCGGCGAGGAAGGGCTGGCGGCCCTCGCCGACCTGCTCGACGCGCTGGCCGCTAGGACACCGCCGCCAGCAGGTCCGTGACGCACGGGTCGTCCAGGGACTCGACGATGCACTGCCACAGCTCCAGGTTCGCCGTCGCCCACCGCGTGTAGGTGGCGGCCGCCTCGGGGTCGTAGAAGTAGTAGCCGTCGTCCTGCTTGTCCTGCTGCTCGCCGACGATCTTGTGCGCCAGCTCGCGCAGCGTGATGCCGTTCTCCAGCAGGTACTTGTGCGCGAGCACCACCGGCGTCACCGGCAGCGCCTTGAACAGCGTGTCCGCGTCGGACAGGGCCTGCGCCTCCAGGCTGATGTCCCGGTGCCGGGTGCGCATCTCCGCCTCGTCGACGATGCGGTCGATCCACTCCGCCGTCCCGAGGTCCACACCGGCCTCGGCGAGGATCTCCTGCCGCAGGTCGCTGCCCTCGGAGGCGGGGGAGTTGCGCCGGACGACGTAGTTCACGTCGTGCACCAGCGCGGCGACGTGCACCACGTCGACGGAGGAGCCGTTGCGCTCGGCGAAGTGCACCGCCTTGTCGCGCACGAAGCTGACGTGGTGCCAGCCGTGGAACTGGAGCCGGGGAGCGAGGCGCGTGCACAACTCCCACACGCGCCGCTCCACATCGGCCAGGACGTCGGAGGTCAGGACATCGGACGGTAGTGCGTTTCGGACACGCATCGGAGCCCTCCCTAGTGGGTGGGCCGATGGTAGGTCCCTCCGGAGATCCTTAGAGCTGGTTCGTCAGTTCCTCCAACCGCGACTCGACCGGCACGTGCCGGTGGCTGGTGAGCGTGTCCGGGTCGTACGAGAGGCTCCACGGGCTCACCGCACGGGACTTGACCAGGAACGTCATGGTGTCGTCCTCGGCTCGCGGGATGCGGTGGAACTCGTGCGCCAGCATCGTGCCGGTGGCCCCCGTCGGGCACTCGGCGCGGCGCAGCAGCGCCGCCGACAGGATGGTCCGGTCACCGTCGCCGAGCCGCGCCGTGTAGCGCTCGTGCAGGTAGCCGCCCGACAGGATGGTCGTGCAGAAGTGGTACCGGTGGTTGTGGACGGAGTCCGCGTACCCGTGCCGCCAGTCCCGCTGCGGTTTGTACTCGTGCAGCCAGAACGTGAACGGCTCGGTCGGCTCGTCGCGCAGGCACCAGGCGAAGTGCGTGGTCGTCTCGCGCGAGCGCGTGACGAGCAGCCGCTCCTCCTGGGGGCCGAGGGTGCGCAGGTGGCGCCGCAACCCCTCCCGCAGCCCCGGTTGGGCGGCCCACCCGTCGAACACCGGTCCGACTTCCCACCGGTCGACGGCAGGGGGACCGGCCGAGGTGATGGTGGACGCGAGGTCGAGCAGACAGGCCGTCCCGGCCAAGTCGATGGTCACCGCTATCAGCTCCCCAGCTGAGCAGAGGCCGAGAATTCCCGGCGAAAGGTGTGGAACTTCTCTTCGAGTGATCGGAAGCCGCTGTCGGTCAGCGGCGCACCGGTGATCTTCTCGAACAACGCCTGGAATTCCACGCGAGTGGTGTTCGGTCGGATCACGAAGTGCTGGCCCGCCCGCGAGTTGCTGACCCGGAGGAATTCGGCCCTTTCCATTCCGTAGAGGAACGAGCCTTCCGAGAAGCGCAGCGTTCGCGGGTAGAGCCGGACCACGCCCGCGCTCGTGTTGCTGTAGAGCGTGAGCCAGGCGCTGTCGTCGAACAGCTCGAGCCGGTCGAGCGGCGGGTCGGAAATGATCGTCACGTCGATCCGGTTGCACCGGCCGCGCGCGACGAACAGGCCCACCAATCCGATCGAGATCTGTTCGCGCAACTCCGACTGGATGGAGTCGTAGTCGCCGTCGGCGCCCTCGTTGCGCAACAGGTACCGCGCCCGGCCGCCGATGGCGCTGCCGTCGCGCGGGTCCGCGAGCACCGCCCGCAGCTCGCACTCCGACTGCGAGAGCAGCAGCCTGCACGCCGCGTACCTGCCCGCGAAGCCGCGGAAGCAGTACAGCCGGGTGCGGTCGAGGTCCTGCGTCATGACCTGGTTGAACGCCCGGTCGGGCAGCGCTGTCGGCTCGAACACGTGGCTGGGGAAGAACTCGCGATCGAGCGCGCGGTACTCGGCGGTCAGTTCCTGAAGGGCCTTCCGGCTCTCTTCGACGACAGGGGTGACGAGCGCCCTCTGCGTCGCGGAACTCGTCAGCAGCGTCTGCCCGAAACCGACGACCGCGGAGATCATGGTGCCGGTTCCGATGGAGTTGAGAAAATTCTTGAACGTTCCCGGATCCATACCGCTGGACACGGTCAGGCAGATGCCCGAAGTGACTACTAGGCTCAGCAGGAGCAGGCCTGTTCGGGTCCAAAACAATTCCTGCAACAGGTTGCTGCGGATGCCTCCGGCGTCCGCGGACACAAGTTCACCTCCTAGGTGCGCACCCGAACGGATGAATGCGTTGAGTATCCGATCGAGCGCGAGGAGTAACTGTACGCCTGGGGTTCGACCAGCGATAGCCGCAATTAGTGGCGCATTCCGGGCGAACTCCGCCGCGGTGACCGCGCACGGTGAACGCCGTTGGGCCGGCGGTGGGCCTGGGCGTCAGCCGGTCGGACGCTCCACCTAAGCTCCGCAACCATGCGTACTGTCGGCCGTACGGCCCTGATCCTCGCTGCACTGCTGTCCGCCGGGCTCTCCGTCACCGCCTGCACGGCGAGCGACCGCGCGTCCACCGCCACCGGCGGCGCCTCCACGCCCGCCGCGACGGCCCCCGCGGCCACCAAGGCGCAGCCGACGGCCGTGTCCCCCGCCAGCGGCCCGCCCTGCTCCCCGGACGACTTCAAGGTCGAGGGCGCGCTCGGCGCGAAGCCCACGATCACCGTGCCCAAGGGCTGCAAGCCGCAGGACGGCCTGCTGGTCAAGGACATCGAGGTCGGCACCGGACCCGAGGTCAAGCAGGGGTCCACGGCGACGGTCAACTACGTGCTCAACACCTTCAGCGACCAAAAGTTCCGCGAGTCGTCCTACGACGGCGGCAAGCCGTTCCCGGTCACGCCCGTCGGCCAGGCCCCGGTCATCCAGGGCTGGAACGAAGGCCTCGTCGGCCTGAAGGAAGGCGGCCGCCGCCTGCTCGTCGTGCCCGCCGACAAGGGCTACGGGCCGACCGGCCAGGGCGACATCCTGGGCGGCGAGACCCTGGTCTTCGTCGTCGACGCCGTCAAGGTCGAAGGCTGATCCGACCGATCGCACGGAGAAGGGCCCGTCCGGACCTTCGGCAGGGCCCATAACCCGTGGCGCGAGAGGGGATCAGAACCA
>NZ_JBHYHC010000120.1:0-29448 GCF_042738955.1 Umezawaea sp. NPDC059074 | reverse complement strand
GGTTTTTGGCGCTAAACTCAGTCGGGCGGCAAGCTTTCCACCTGCCGTTTTGGCCCGACTAGCGCCAAAAAGAGGGGCCCCAAGTCAAATCGGCCACCAGCGGAACCGCCTACCCAGCCACCGCCGGAAACGCCACCCCGCTCCACCGGCCCCAGCGCAACCCAGCTCCCCGAAGAACCCCGAACAACCAGGACCCCCGAGGAACCCCCGACCCCCGCCACGCGTCCTCCCCACATGAACCCCAGGCCCACACGTCAACGGTCAACCCCGTCTGGCAGGCTGCGGGGCATGACTCGGTCTGGGGGGACCCGAATCCCACTCGCGGTGGCGCTGCTGTTCGCCCTTTCCGCGTGCACCAACTCCGGGCCGCTTCCGCTGGTCCCCTCCACGCCCGGCATGTCGGTCGTCCCCGAGCAGACCCTCAACGAGGTCGTGGTCGGCGTGGACGACGTCAAGGGCAGCTACAACCCCCACACCATCGCGGGCCAGTCCACCATCACGACGGCGTTGACGAGCCTGCTCCTCCCGAGCGTGTTCCGGGCCGCCCCGGACGGCACCCCGCAGCTCGACACGACCCTCATGGTCTCGGCCCAGGTCACCAAGACCGAGCCGTACACCGTCAGCTACACCGTCCGCCAGGACGCCTCCTGGACCGACACGGCTCCCGTCGCCGCCGAGGACTTCGTCTACCTCTGGCAGCGGATGCGCGGTGAGGCCGGTGTCGTCGACCCGGCCGGGTACCGCCTCATCTCCGACATCGCCTCCCGCGAGGGCGGCAAGACGGTCGAGGTCACGTTCAGCAAGCCCTACCCCGGCTGGCGCTCGCTGTTCGGCAACCTGCTGCCGGCCCACCTCCTCAAGGACCAGCCGGGCGGGTGGGGGACGGCGCTGGCCGACAGCTTCCCGGCCACCGCGGGCCCCTTCCAGGTCAAGACGCTCGACCAGCCGCGCGGCGAGATCATCCTGGAGCGCAGCGACCGCTACTGGGAGCAGGCGACGACGCTGGACCGGGTGGTGCTGCGGCGGGCCAGCCACGAGGGCACCGTGACCGCGCTCGGCGACCGGGACGACCAGGCCGCGCTGATCCGCGCCGACGCCATCGCCCTGAACACCGTGGCGGAGCTCGCCAAGACCACCCCGCTCGTCAGCAAGCCCGTCCCGCGCCCCGAGGTCGTCCAGGTCCTCCTGCGCCCGGCCGCGCCGCAGCTGGCCGACCCGAAGGTCCGCCAGGCCGTCCTGGCGGCGCTGGACCGCGAGGCCCTCATCGCGGTGGGCACCGGCAACGGTCCCGCCGCCCAGCTGCGGGCCGACTCGCAGGTCACCCCGCCGTCCAGGCCCGGCTACGTCCCGACGATCCCGCCGGGCACCGGCCAGGACCTGGCCGCGAGCACCCGGCTCCTCGGCGAGGCCGGGTTCACCCGCCCGGACGGCGGCGTGTGGCAGCGGGACGGGAAGCCGCTGAGCCTGACCATCGCGGCGGCCGAGGGCACCGAGCCGTACAACACCGTCGCCAACCAGGTGCAACGGCAACTCGTTCTGGCCGGAATCCCGGCCAAGGTGATCTCCCCGCCCGCGAATCAGTTGTTCGGACAAGACCTCGTCGGTTCACCCAATGGTGATCAGGGCTCCACGGTCGACATAACCGTTGTTCCGCAGGTGGACACGGGTGATTCGGCCGCGACACTGGCCTCCTCATTCGGGTGTCGTCCCTCGATCGGGGACGGATCCACACCCATTCCGGCTAATCTCTCCGGATTTTGCGATCAGACCTTGCAGCCCACGATCGACGCGGCCCTGAGCGGCCGGATGCTGGTGAGCGAGGCCCTCGCCAAGATCGAACCGGTGCTCTGGCAGCAAGCGGTCGCCCTGCCGTTGTTCCAGGTGGCCGACCTCCTGGTAGTCCTACCGGAGGCACAGGGCGCGGACGTCGGAGCGCCCTTCGCCGGGCCGCTCAGCGGGGCTGCCGGCTGGCGTCGCGAGGGCGGCTGAGAATCCACTTTCGACGGACTCTTCCTCGAGTGGCCGCCGGATGTTAATTTTGACAGTATTCCCTCCGTCCGGTTAACGAACGCTCCCGCCCGGTAACCACGGAGTAGCGTGCTGCTACCAGCGTGTCACCCTTTGGTCACGATCGGCCGAACAGCAGTGACCGTGCTGCTCACGGGTTCTTATCGTGCTGCAACGGTGTGTCGGTTCGGGGCGCGTTTGGCACATCACGGTTATGGGTGGACGACGGCTCAAACGGCCGCTCCAACCCGGTGCTAGGAGGGCACGTGTCGATGAGGAAATCAAAGGCTGTCTCGGCGCTCGCGCTGCTGACGAGCTCCGCACTCGTCCTGGGTGCGTGCGGCTCGGGCGGTTCGGGCGGCTCCGGCGATGCCGGGCAGCAGGATTCCAACCCTGGTGACGTTGGTGGCGCGGATCAGGTCTACAAGCGCCCGAAGGTGAACGACATCGGCGAGGTCGCCGTTGCCGTGGAAGAGGGCTTCCACAACTACAACAACAACATCGGTGCGACGAACAACTTCTCCAGCACCATCGCGTTGTCCAGCGCGCAGCCCTCGCCCTTCATCTCCGAGCTGGTCGACGGCAAGCTCGTCATCAAGGTCGACGGCGACCTGATGGAGTCGGTCGAGGTCACCTCGACCTCCCCGCAGACCATCGTGTGGAAGGTCCGCAAGGAGGCGGTCTGGTCGGACGGCAAGCCGATCGACTGCAAGGACTTCTACCTGAAGTGGCTCGCGGGCGCCAGCAAGGCGACCGTGAAGGGCGAGGACGGCACCGAGGCCAGCATCTGGGACTCGACCCCCACGGGTTACGAGGACATCGAGAAGCTGGACTGCTCGGACAACAACAAGACCGTCACCACCACGTTCTTCAAGGACAAGGCGTACGCGGACTACCGCGGCATCTTCTCCTCGCCGGGCAGCGACGGCCTCCTCCCCGCGCACATCCTCGAGGAGAAGACCTCGATCCCGGACATCACCAAGGTCCTGCCCTCGCAGAACGACGACACGGTCAAGAAGGCCGCCGAGTTCTACACCAAGGGCTGGCTGGGCTTCGACGCCTCCGTCGCGCTCTCCGGCGGGCCGTACGTCATCACCTCGTCGGACCTCAAGGACCAGACCGTCCTCGAGCGCAACCCGAAGTGGTGGGGCGAGAAGGGTGGTCCGTCCAAGATCATCCTGAAGACCAACACCGACTCCCAGTCCGCGGCGCAGCAGCTGCAGAACAAGGAAGTCCAGGTCATCGCTCCGCAGGCCGACCCGGCCGTCGCGCAGCAGCTCCGCGGCGACTCGGCGTTCAACGTCTTCGCCGCCGGTGGCCAGACCTTCGAGCACGTCGACCTGAACATGGCGCGCCCGCTGTTCAAGAACAACCCCGACCTGCGCCTGGCGATCGCCCAGTGCTTCGACCGCCAGTCCCTGGTCGACAAGCTGGTCAAGGACGTCGACCCGAACGCGAAGCCGCTGAACAGCCTCACGTTCATGCCCAACGAGGTCGGCTACGAGGAGCACTTCAGCGACATCGGCAAGGGTGACGTCGACGCCGCCAAGAAGACCCTCGAGGGTGGCGGCTGGAAGCAGGGCGCCGACGGCATCTACACCAAGGGCGAGTTCAAGGCGTCCTTCAAGCTCGGCCACAAGGTCGTGCAGCGCCGCGCCGACACCGTCCGCATCCTCCAGGACAAGTGCAAGCAGGCCGGCATCGAGATCGTGGACGACCAGGACGTCGACTTCAACGACAAGCGACTCCCGGCCAGCGAGTTCGACGCTGCCCTGTTCGCGTGGGTCGGCCAGCCCCTGAAGGCGGGTGCCTACGGCAACTACGCCAGCAAGGACAAGGGCGGCTCGGGCAACTACAACAACTACTCCTCGTCCGTCGTGGACGAGAAGTGGAAGCAGGCGAACGGCGAGCTGGACTACAAGAAGCGCGTCGACCTGATGAACGAGGTCGACAAGCAGATGCGCACCGACATGCACAGCATCCCGCTGTTCCAGCTGCCCGACTTCGCGGCCTCGAGCGCCGACATCGGCCCGATCAGCTACGTGGGCGTCGGCGGCGGTGTCACCTGGAACGCTTTCGCGTGGCAGAAGAAGTAGCCACCGACTCGTTCTGAATTAACCAAACCGGGCCAGGGGGTTGGTGCCACGAGCACCAACCCCCTGGACGGTGTCACCGTCCGGTAGGCTCGCCCGCGCCTGCGGGGGTGCCTAGGGAGACCTCTCATGCTGCGATACATAATCCGGCGGTTGATGATTTCCATCCCGCTGTTGATCCTCGCGTCCTTCCTCTGCTTCGCGCTCACGACGGCCATGGGCGACCCCCTGGGCGAGTGGAAGCTGCAGAAGCCGCGCACCCCCGCCGAGATCTCCGCGGCCTACGAGCGGACCGGCTACAACAAACCGTTCCTCGAGCGCTACGGCTCCTGGGCGGGCGACTTCGTCACCGGCGACTGGGGCGAGTCCGTCGTCCCCGGCAACGCGGGCCGCGACGTGAAGACCGACATCGGCAAGGCCTTCGTCGTCACCTTCCGGCTCGTCATCCTCGCCGAGATCATCGCGCTGCTGCTCGGGATGCTCGTCGGCGTCATCGGCGCGGTCAGACAGTACTCACTCTTCGACTACACAGCCACCGGAATATCGTTCGCGATGTTCTCGATGCCGTTGTTCTGCGTCGCCCTCATCCTGAAAACCGGGGGCATCTCGCTCAACAACTGGCTGGAGTCCATAGGCGCGGACCGGTGGATCATCACCGCCGGACCACCGGGTGACGGGTTCAAGGGCGGGTTCGGCGAGCAGTTCTTCCAGTACACCGGCGCGTACATCCTGCCGACCATCTCGCTGGTCGTCATCCAGTTCGCGCTGTACAGCCGGTTCCAGCGGGCGTCCATGCTGGACACGCTGAACGCGGACTACGTCCGGACCGCGCAGGCCAAGGGCATCTCCGAGGCGCGCTCGATCTTCCGCCACGCCTTCCGCAACGCGCTCATCCCGATCGTCACCGTCTCGTCGCTGAACTTCGGCGCGACCATCGGCGGCGCCGTGATCACCGAGACGGTCTTCGGCTGGTCGGGCATGGGCAAGTTCCTGGTGGACGCCATCACCAAGCTCGAACCGTTCCAGGTGCTGGGCTTCATGATGGTGACGGCCGTGTTCATCATCGTGTTCAACCTGATCGCGGACGTCCTGTACGCGTTCATGGACCCGAGGATCCGCCTTGACTGACCTGACTTCGCCCGTGGCGCCACCCACGGCTCCCACCACAGCCGACAAGAGCCAGTTCGACTCGTCGTCGGCGCGCAAGCAGTGGCAGGTCATCGCACGCCGCTTCCTGCGGCACCGCGCCGCGGTCATCGGTGTGGTGATCTTCGTCGTCCTGGTGCTGTTCGCCTTCCTGGGCAGCGCGTTCTGGCAGTACAGCTACACCGACCTCGGGTTCACCCGGTACGAGAACCCGACGGCCAACCACCCGTTCGGCACGGACCGCCTCGGCGCGGACATGGTGGCCCAGATCATCCGCGGCACGCAGTTCTCGCTGCAGATCGCGCTGGTCGTGGCCTTCCTGTCCACGTTGATCGGTGTCGTCCTCGGCGCGCTCGCGGGCTACAAGGGCGGCTGGGTGGACACGGCGATCAGCCGGTTCATCGACCTGCTGCTGGTGATCCCCGGCTTCATCATCGCGGCCGTGCTGGTGCGCAACAGCTTCGTCGCCACGGCGACCGGCGGCGGCTCCAGCAACTGGCTCGTGGTGGCCCTCTACCTCGGCCTGATCGGCTGGCTCTCCATCGCCCGCGTCATCCGCGGCATGGTGCTGTCGTTGCGCGAGAAGGAGTTCGTGGAGGCCGCCCGCGCGCTGGGCGCGTCGACCTCGCGGATCATCTTCCGGCACATCCTGCCGAACACGGTGGACGTCATCATCGTGAACGCGACCCTCGCGGTCGCGCAGGCGGTGCTGCTGGAGGCCGCGCTGTCGTTCATCGGCCTCGGCGTGCACAGCCCGGACACCTCGCTCGGCCTGATGATCTCGCTGAACAAGAACGAGTTGAACCTGCACCCGTGGTTGTTCCTGATCCCCTTCGTGTTCATCGTGCTGATCTCGTTGTCGGTGAACTTCATCGGTGACGGTCTCCGGGACGCTTTCGACCCGAGGCAGAAGAGGGTGAAGGCATGAGCGAGCTCGATGTGATGGACGCTCCGGAGTCGGCGGGCAGCTCGTCGTCCTCGGAGAAGCTGCTCACCGTGCAGAACCTGTCGGTCGACTTCCCGACCGACGACGGCGTCGTGCACGCGGTGCGGAACGTGTCGTTCACCCTCGCCCCCGGCGAGGTGCTGGGCGTCGTCGGCGAGTCGGGGTCCGGCAAGTCGGTGTCGTCCATGGCGATCATGGGCCTGCTGCCGAAGACGGCCAACGTGACCGGGTCGATCAAGTTCAAGGACCACGAGCTCGTGGGCCGGGACTACAAGCAGATGATGCCAGTGCGGGGCAACAACATCTCGATGATCTTCCAGGACCCGATGACGTCGCTGAACCCGGTCTACACCGTGGGGTGGCAGCTCGCCGAGGCCTACAAGGCGCACCACGACGTGTCGAAGAAGGCCGCGTGGGCGAAGGCCGTCGACTCCCTGGAGCTCGTCGGCATCCCGCAACCCGACCGGCGCGCCGCGCAGTACCCGCACGAGTTCTCCGGCGGCATGCGGCAGCGCGTGATGATCGCTATGGCGATCATCAACGACCCCGACGTGATCGTGGCCGACGAGCCCACGACCGCGCTGGACGTCACCGTGCAGGCGCAGATCCTGGACACGCTGCTGCGGATCCGGGACGAGACGAACGCGGGCATCATCGTGATCACCCACGACCTCGGCGTCGTGGCGGGCATGGTGGACCGCGTCCAGGTCATGTACGGCGGCACGGTCGTCGAGCAGGGCGGCGTGGACGAGGTCTTCGAGGCCCAGCGGATGCCCTACACCGTCGGCCTGCTGGGCTCGATCCCGAACCCCAGCCTGCTCGGCAAGCGGCTCACGCCCATCAAGGGCGCGCCGCCCTCGCTGATGAACCTGCCCTCGGGCTGCGCGTTCTCGCCGCGCTGCCCGCTGGCGATCGACGAGTGCCGGGAGACCGAGCCGGAACTGCTGGAGACCGACCGCGTCGGGCACTTCTCCCGGTGCCACCGGACCGCGCACCTGGCCACCCTGGTGGACCCGCAGAAGCTGTTCGCGACGGACGAGATCGGCGTGGTCGAGAACCCCGCCTCGCTCACCGTCGCCAACCCGGACATCCCGATCGTCGAGGACGTCGACGTCGTGGAGGCCCGGATGCAGGAAGAAGAGGAGAACCCGACCTCATGACGACCTCGACTGGCGAGCCCACCACCACGACCGCGGCGAAACCCTCCTCCGCGGCCAAGAACGCGGGCAAGACCCCTCTGCTCGAGGTCAACGACCTGGTCAAGTCGTTCCCGGTCCGCGGGGGCGGGATCATCCCGCGCACCGTGGGCCAGGTGCAGGCCGTGTCCGGCATCTCGTTCGACCTCTACCCCGGCGAGACGCTGGGCCTGGTCGGCGAGTCCGGCTGCGGCAAGTCCACGTCCGGCCGGGCGATCCTCCAGCTGCACAAGCCCACTTCGGGCTCGGTGAAGTTCGAGGGCAAGGAGCTGACCAAGCTCAAGGGCAAGGCGTTGCAGGGCGTCCGCCGGGACATGCAGATCGTGTTCCAGGACCCGTACGCGTCGCTGAACCCCCGCTGGAACATCAACAACATCATCTCGGAGCCGTTCAAGATCCACGGCGCCGAGGGCCAGGACATCCAGCACCGGGTCAACGAGCTGATGGAGCTCGTCGGCCTGAACCCGGAGCACCGCAACCGCTACGCCCACGAGTTCTCGGGCGGCCAGCGGCAGCGCATCGGCATCGCGCGGGCGCTCGCGCTCAACCCGAAGCTGGTCGTGCTGGACGAGCCGGTGTCCGCGCTGGACGTGTCCGTGCAGGCCGGTGTCGTCAACCTGCTGGAGGAGCTCCAGGAACGGCTGGGCCTGGCCTACCTGTTCGTGGCGCACGACCTCTCGGTGGTCCGGCACATCTCCGACCGCGTGGCGGTGATGTACCTCGGCAAGATCATCGAACTCGGTGACCGCGAGGACATCTACGCGCGGCCGATGCACCCGTACACGCAGGCGCTGCTGTCCGCGGTGCCGGTGCCCGACCCCAAGCTGGAGCGCAGGCGCCAGCGGATCGTGCTCACCGGCGACGTGCCCAGCCCGGTCAACCCGCCGTCGGGCTGCCGGTTCCGCACCCGCTGCTGGAAGGCGCAGGACATCTGCGCCACCGAGGAGCCGAAGCTGGAGCGCCGCGGTTCCGGCGAGGGCACGCTGTCGGCGTGCCACTTCGCCGAGGAGCGTTCGCTGCTCGGCTGATCGACCGCGTCACCACGGGTTCCGTCAGGGCCGCCACAGCGAGGCTATGGTGGCCCTGACGGCATTCGGGGACGGTGCCGTCATGTGACCGTGCCCAAGTCCCTCTAGGCTGATCCGGTGACGCTCACCTCCCCGCCGAGACTGCTGCTGGTACACGCGCATCCGGACGACGAAAGCCTGTGGACGGGCGGCACGATCGCCCGCTACGCCGCCACCGGCGCGCACGTCACCGTGGTCACGTGCACCCTGGGCGAGGAGGGCGAGATCATCCCCGCGGGCCTGCGCGAGCTGGCCGCGGACGCCGCCGACCAGCTGGGCGGCTACCGGGTCGCCGAACTCCGCTCCGCGTGCGCCGCGCTGGGTGTCACCGACCACCGCTTCCTCGGCGGCATCGGCCGCTGGCGCGACTCGGGCATGGTGGGCGTGCCGTCCAACGACCACCCGCGCGCGTTCGTCAAGGGGTCCATCGAGGAGCAGGCGGCGACGTTGGCCGACATCCTGCGCCAGGTGAAGCCGCACGTCGTCGTCACCTACGACGCGTTCGGCGGCTACGGCCACCCGGACCACATCCGCGCGCACGAGATCACCATGGCCGCCACCGCGGCCGTCCCGGACGTCGACCGCGTCTTCTACGCCGTCACCTCGCGGGACGCCACGGACCGGGGCGCCGCGGCGCTGGCCGCCCTGCCGGACCTCCCGTTCCGCCTCCCGGAACCCGACGAGCTGCCGGTCACCGACGACGCGATCATCACCACCACCGTCGACATCACCGACCACCTGTCCGCGAAGCTGCGCGCCCTGCGCGCGCACTCGACGCAGGTGAGCGTCTGGCAGGACGGCGCGGGCGGCGCCAGCTACGCCCTGTCCAACGGCATCGCCCAGCCGGTCGTGCGGGGCGAGTTCTACGTGCTGGCCAAGGGGTCCGGCGCGGGGGCCGAGACCGACCTGTTCGGCGGACTGGGGTGACACCGTGAGCGCTGACCGCAAACCGGGCCCGTGGGTGCTGCCCATGCTCCTGGTCGAGGCACTGGTGCTGGCGGTGCTGGAGCTGTTCTACCTGCCGCTCCGCTTCGACGGCACCCTGCTGCCCCAGGTCGGCGCGGACTGGCCGTTCCCGATCGCCGTGGTGGTCGCGGTGCTGACCACGCCGCTGCTCGTGCTGTGGGCGTCGGACCTGCAACGGGGGCTGCTGGTCTCCAGCTCACCGCTGCTGGTGTGGCTGCTGGTGCTGATCGTGCTCGGGCTGTTCGGCCCCGGCGGCGACGTCATGCTGCCCAACGACTGGCGCAGCCTCGCCCTGCTGGCCGGGGGCGCGCTGCCCGGCGCGATCGCCGTGGGGGCGTCGATGGGCCGCAACTACGTGCCCAAGAGCACGCACTAGGACGGGCGGGGAACCCAGTACCGGTACCGGTGGTGCACCTCGCACCCCAGCGACGTGTACAGCTTCCACGCGGCGGTGTTCTGCTCGGCCACCTGGAGCGCGCACCGGGTCGCGCCGTTGCGCGCGCCCCACGCCGCCAGCCCGACCAGCATCGCCCGCGCGAGCCCGCCCCGGCGGTGCTCCGGCCGCACGGCGAGCCGGGCGACGTGCAGCAGATCACCCGCGACGGCCCCGCGGACGACGCCGACGACTTCGCCGTCCCGCACGACGGACCCGAACCCCGTAGCTCTCCCCGAAGCGAGAACGTGGCGCTGCTCGGGCGTCGGCGATTTCTGGGCGGCCAACTCCCACCATCCGGGACCGGGCACGTCGGAGACGGAGACGCCGGGCGCCTCCCCGCCGGGGAACCCGTCGAGCCCGCCCACCAGGACGCCGGACTCGGCGCCGCCGGGATGGGCCTCGTCGACCACCCATCCGGCCGATCCGATCGCGGCTTCGTGCTCTGAATCACGTACCACGTGAGCGGTCGCCTTGATCCGGTTCGCCGCCGCGAACGCGATCACCCGGTCCAGCGCCTCCGGCACGGGAACGCCGGGGTCGCCGCTGGTCAGCGTGCTGTTGGCACGGCCGGTGAACCCGCCCGCGGCTCGCATCCGCCAGTCGCCCAGCGGCTCGTCCACCACCGCGGGCCACGCCCGCGCGCACAGCCGCTCGACCTCGAAGACCGGATCCACCCCACCATCCTGCCCGGTACGCGAAAATGGATTTCGCGGAGCCGGGCGCGGGTTCGCTAAGGCAAGCCTCACCAGCAGTTGGCCTCGTTCGCCGCGTAGTCTGCGGCTTGCGCGGTGTACCAGGAAGAGCAGGAGAACCGCAGTGACCTATGTGATCGCCCAGCCGTGCGTGGACTTGCTCGACAAGGCATGCATCGAAGAGTGCCCCGTCGACTGCATCTACGAAGGCGACCGGATGCTCTACATCCACCCGGATGAGTGCGTCGACTGCGGCGCTTGCGAGCCGGTGTGCCCGGTGGAGGCCATCTACTACGAGGACGACGTCCCCGACGAGTGGAAGGACTACACCAAGGCCAACGTCGACTTCTTCAACGAACTCGGCTCGCCCGGCGGCGCCTCCAAGGTCGGCAAGTCCAGCGCCGACCCGGATTGGATCAAGGCACTGCCCCCGCAAGCCTCCGAGTGACGCGGGCGCGCAGGGGCCCGGCGCTGCCGGACTTCCCCTGGGACTCGTTGGCCGACCACGCCGCCAAGGCGCGCACGCACCCCGGTGGCGTGGTCGACCTCTCCATCGGCACCCCGGTGGACCCGGTGCCGCCGCTGATCCGGACCGCGCTCAGCTCCGTGGCGGACCTGCCGGGGTACCCGACCACGCACGGCACGCCCGAGCTGCGCTCGGCCGCCGTGGCGTCGTTGGCCCGCCGGTACGGCCTGACCGGGTTGGACCCGGCCGCGGTCCTGCCGACGATCGGCTCCAAGGAGCTGGTGGGCTGGCTGCCGACGCTGCTCGGCCTCGGGGCCGGGGACGTCGTGGCGATCCCGGAGCTGGCGTACCCGACGTACGAGGTCGGCGCGCTGCTGGCCGGCGCGTCGGTGGTGCGGTTGGCCGACGGCGAGGAACCGCCCGCGGGCACGTCGTTGGTGTGGCTGAACTCCCCGTCGAACCCGACCGGCCGGGTGCTCTCGGCGTCCGCGATGGCGGACGCCGTCGCCGCTGCCCGCGCTGTCGGCGCGGTCGTGGCGTCGGACGAGTGCTACCTGGCGCTGTCGTGGGACGCGACCCCGGTGTCCGTGCTCGACCCCGCGGTGTCCGGCGGCTCGCTGGACGGGCTGCTGGCGGTGCACTCGCTGTCGAAGTCCTCCAGCCTGGCCGGGTACCGCGCCGGGTTCGTGGCCGGTGACCCGGTGCTGGTCGCCGAGCTGCTGGAGCTGCGCAAGCACGCCGGGATGATCATGCCGCGGCCGGTGCAGGAGGCCATGACGGCGGCGCTGTCGGACGACGAGCACGTCGCCGTGCAGCGGGACCGGTACGCGGCCCGCCGCGCGGTGCTGCTGCCCGCGCTGCGGTCGGCCGGGTTCACCGTCGACCACTCCGAAGCCGGGCTGTACCTGTGGTCGACCCGTGGCGAGGACGCCTGGGAGACCGTGGGGTGGCTCGCCGAACGAGGGATCCTCGCGGCGCCGGGCGTGTTCTACGGCCCCGGTGGCGACCGGCACGTGCGGATCGCGTTGACCGCGACCGACGAGCGGATCGCCGCTGCCGCCGAACGCTTGACCTGACGTGGTCAGGAGGGCCGGGAACGGCCCTCCTTGGCCGCCTCGATGTGGTCGAGCGCGCTGAGCACCATCTTCACGCTGCCCGCGGCGTCGGCCTCGCCGTACTCCCGCAGCTCCGGTCCCCGCACCTGGTAGCGGTTCCCGCCGACCGGCTGGACCCACACCCCGACGCCCGGCGTGTAGTCGACCGTCCGGCGGAATCCGAGCAGGTAGCTGCTGGTGAACGGGTACAGCTCGCGGAGGCGCGGCTCGTCGAGGGCGGCGGCGCAGAACGCCTGCAACCCCGCCAGCTCACCCGCGCGGTCCGGGGCGTCGCGGAACGACTGCCAGACCTGTTCGCTGTTCTTGCCCGGCTGCTCGTCATGCCCCACGCGAGCATTCTAGCGAGAAAGCGGTCCTCCACACGGGTCGACTTCTCCCACTTCGGCTTCGACGCCGTCGAGCGTGGTCAGGCGTGGTCGTCCCGGCCGGGACGACCACGCCCGCCGGTCAGTCGTTCGCGTGCAGTGCGGCGTTCAGCTCGACGCCGGTGCCCTTGCGGGGCAGGACCTTGACCGCGCCGGAGACCGAGTCGCGGAGGAACAGCAGGCCGGAGACGCCCGACAGCTGCCCGGCCTTCACGACCTCGCCGTCGGCGGTCGACACCTTGGTGCCCGCCGTGATGTAGAGGCCCGCCTCGACGACGCAGTCGTCGCCCAGCGAGATGCCGACACCGCCGTTGGCGCCGATCAGGCAGCGCTCGCCGATGGAGATGACCTCCTTGCCGCCCCCGGACAGCGTGCCCATGATCGAGGCGCCGCCGCCGACGTCCGAGCCGTCGCCCACGACGACGCCCGCGGAGATCCGGCCCTCGACCATCGACGCGCCGAGCGTGCCGGCGTTGAAGTTCACGAAGCCCTCGTGCATCACGGTCGTGCCGGAGGCGAGGTGCGCGCCGAGGCGGACGCGGTCGGCGTCGGCGATGCGGACCCCGGACGGGACCACGTAGTCGACGAGCCGAGGGAACTTGTCCACGCCGTACACGGTGACCGCGCCGCGGGTGCGCAGGCGCAGGCGGGTCTGCTCGAAGCCCTCCACCGCGCACGGGCCGAAGTTCGTCCACACGACGTTGTTCAGCAGGCCGAACTGGCCGTCGAGGCTGAGGCCGTGCGGCCGCACGAGCCGCGTCGACAGCAGGTGCAGGCGCAGGTAGACGTCGTAGGTGTCGGTCGGGGCGTCGGCCAGGGAGGCGATGGAGACCTGGACGCCGATGACCTCGACGCCGCGCTCCTCGTCCTCGCCGAGCAGGTGCGCGGCCTCCTCGCCGAGGGCGCCCGCGACGTCGACGGACGACAGGAGCTGCGTGCCGACCGACGGCGGGTCCCCGAGCTTCGGCGCCGGGAACCAGGTGTCCAGGACGGTGCCATCGGGCGTGACGGTTGCCAGTCCGACGCCGTACGCGCCGGTCGTGTTTGCGGTGCTCACGGACGCCAACGGTAACGTGCTCGCCGTGGCCGACACCCTGCACCTCTCCGCCGATCCCGTTGACCTCACCGCCGCGCTGGTGGACGTGCCCAGCGTCTCCGGCGACGAGGCCGACCTCGCCGACCTGGTCGAGCGCTCGCTGCGCGAGCAGGCGCCGCACCTGGAGGTGGTGCGCTCGGGCAACGCGGTGCTGGCGCGCACGACCCTCGGCCGGGAGCGCCGCGTGGTGCTCGCCGGGCACCTGGACACCGTGCCGATCAACGACAACATGCCCAGCAGGCGCGAGGGCGACGTCCTGCACGGCTGCGGGACCGTGGACATGAAGGGCGGCGACGCGGTGATGCTGAACCTCGCCGCCACCGCCGTCGACCCCCGCTACGACCTGACGTTCGTGTTCTACGACTGCGAGGAGGTCGAGGCGACCCGCAACGGGCTGGGGCGCGTCGAGCGCGAGCTGGCCGAGTGGCTGGCGGGCGACCTGGCGATCGTGTGCGAGCCGTCCAACGCCTCCATCGAGGCCGGGTGCCAGGGCACCATGCGGGTCGAGGTCCGCACGACCGGCGTCCGCGCCCACACCGCCCGCGGCTGGATGGGCGTCAACGCGATCCACGCGGTCGGGGAGGCGTTGCGGCGGCTGGAGTCCTACGAGGCCCGCGTCGTCGAGATCGACGGCTGCACCTACCGCGAGGGCCTCCAGGCGGTGAAGATCGCCGGTGGCGTCGCGGGCAACGTGGTGCCGGACGCGTGCGTGCTGACGGTGAACCACCGGTTCGCGCCGGACCGCTCGCCCGCCGACGCGGAAGCCCACCTGCGCGAGGTGTTCGACGGGTTCGACGTCGTGGTCACGGACGTCGCCGCGGGCGCACTGCCCGGCCTGTCCTCGCCCGTCGCCCGCGAACTCGTCGCGGCGACCGGCGGGAAGCCGCCCGTGGGCAAGCTCGGGTGGACGGACGTGGCCCGGTTCGCGGCGCTCGGGATGCCCGCCGTCAACTTCGGTCCCGGCGACCCGACCCTGGCCCACACCCAGCAGGAGAACGTGCCGGTCGGGCAGATCACCACGTGTCTGGAAGTGTTGCGGCGCTTCCTGACCTGAGTTGGTCACCCGGTGGTGTTCCTCACCTAGAATCCCGCCGATGACTGACAACAACTCTGTCGACGAGAACCCGCCGGAACGGCAGCGCGGTCCCGTGACGCTGCGCCGCGGCCAACGCGACCAGCTCACGACCACCGACCAGCGGCTGCTCGACTCCCGCGGGCCGTCGGACTGGGTGCACACCGACCCGTGGCGGGTCCTGCGCATCCAGGCCGAGTTCGTCGAGGGCTTCGGCGCGCTCGCGGCGGTGCCCAGCGCGGTGACGGTGTTCGGTTCCGCGCGCACCCCGCGCGACCACCCCGAGTACCAGATCGGCCGCGACCTCGGCGGCGCGCTGGCGAAGGCCGGGTTCGCGGCGATCACCGGCGGCGGCCCCGGCGTGATGGAGGCGGTCAACCGCGGGTGCTCCGAGGCGGGCGGGTTCTCCGTCGGTCTCGGCATCGAGCTGCCGTTCGAGCAGGGCCTCAACCCGTTCGTCGACCTCGGCGTGAACTTCCGCTACTTCTTCGTCCGCAAGACGATGTTCATCAAGTACTCGCAGGCGTTCATCTGCCTGCCCGGCGGGTTCGGCACGCTCGACGAGCTGTTCGAGGCGCTGACCCTGGTGCAGACCAAGAAGGTCACCAAGTTCCCGGTGGTCCTCTTCGGACGGTCCTACTGGCAGGGCCTGTACGACTGGATCCAGAACTCCGTGCTGGCGAGCGGCAAGGTCGGCGAGAAGGACCTGGCGCTGCTGCACCTCACCGACGACATCGACGACGCGGTGCGGGTCGTGCAGGAAGCCCACAAGGCGTGGGACGAGGCGCACTGATGACGACCAGGGTCACCGTCTACTGCGGATCGCGCAAGGACGTCCCGGCGAGCTACCTCGAGCTGGCGGCCGAGGTCGGCACGCAGCTCGCGGCGCGCGGCTGGTCGCTCACGTGGGGCGGCAGCAGCGTGTCGATGATGGGCGAGGTCGCCCGCGCGGCCCGCGAGGGCGGGGCCCGGACCCTCGGCGTGATCCCGAAGGGGCTCGTCGGCACGGAACTGGCCGACGACCACGCGGACGAGCTGGTCGTGGTCGACACCATGCGCGAGCGCAAGGCGCTGATGGAGGCGCACGGCGACGCGTTCCTCACGCTGCCCGGCGGGATCGGGACGTGCGAGGAGCTGTTCGAGATGTGGACATCACGGGTGCTGTCCATGCACACCAAACCGGTCGTGGTGCTGGACGTCGACGACCACTACCGGGGCCTGTTCGACTGGGTCCGCGAACTGAGCGGCCGGGGATTCGTCTCGCGCGCCGCGCTGGACTCGCTGACCATCACCGGAGACGTGGCGACGGCGTTGGACGCCTGCGCGAGCTGAGGAGAGTCATCAGATGGGCAAGTGGGCGTCCTACGTCGTGCGACGCGGGGATGACGAGGAACTCGACGACGGCTACCGGCTGGACGCCGTCGAGGGCTGGCAGTGGTGGGAGTTCCCGGTGCTGGACGAGGAGCCGCTGGTGCAGCTCGTCGGGACCGGCGCCGCCATCTCCGCGACGGTCGCCGACAGCGACATGTGCGTGGTGACCGGCTGGGACGGCGGCCAGGAGCAGTGGGAGTGGGTGTTCGGCGAGGTCGCCTACGCGGAAGCGGCGGCGGCCGAGGGCCTGCCCGCGCCGGACCCGGAGGAACTGGCGGAGACGCTGCCCGAGCGGGCGGCGGCGCTGGCGGTCGCCGTGGTGGAGTGGGCGAAGGCGGCCGGGCTGTCGGCGGACGTGGCGTCCGTGACGGCCGTGCTGGAGACCGACCACGACATCGCCGAGGACGGCTTGCAGGCCGTGCTGGGCGCCGTGGGGATCGTGGACAACTAGGGCGCGCCCTGACGGGTGCCGGTCGGGTTCGACCGGCACCATGGGGACATGAGACTCCGCTGCGCGGTGCTGGACGACTACCAGGGCGTCGCCTCCGCCCTCGCCGACTGGTCGCTGGTCGACGCGACCTTCCACCGCGAGCACCTCCCGTCGCGGGACGCGGTGGTCGAGGCGTTGCGCGACCAGGACGTCGTGGTGGCCATGCGGGAGCGGACGCCGTTCGACGCGGAGCTGTTCGCGCGGCTGCCGTCGTTGCGGCTGCTGATCACCAGCGGGATGCGCAACGCGGCCGTCGACCTCGACGCGGCCACCGCGGCCGGGGTGACCGTGTGCGGCACCGGGAGCACGTCCGGGGCGCCGGTCGAGCTGACGTGGGCGCTCATCCTCGGACTGGCCCGGCACCTGGTCGTGGAGAACACCGCCCTGCGGTCCGACGGGCCGTGGCAGAGCACGCTGGGTATCGGCCTCGCCGGGAAGACGTTGGGGCTGTTGGGGTTCGGCAAGATCGGTGTGCAGGTGGCCAGGGTCGCTCGGGCGTTCGGGATGGACGTCGTCGCGTGGAGCGCCAACCTGACCGAGGACCGGACCTCCGCCGAAGGCGTGCGGCTGGCGTCGTCGCTGGAGGACCTGGTCGCGGCCAGCGACGTGCTGTCGGTGCACCTCGTGCTGAGCGACCGGACCCGCGGCCTGGTGGACGCGTCGGTGCTGAAGTCGTTGCGGCCCACGGCATTGCTGGTCAACACGTCCCGCGCGGCGATCGTCGACCAGGACGCGCTGGTCGACGTCCTGATGGCGGGCGGCATCGCGGGGGCGGGGCTGGACGTGTTCGACCAGGAACCCCTGCCCCGCGGCCACGTGCTGCGCAGGCTGCCGAACGTGCTCGCCACCCCGCACCTCGGGTACGTGACCGACGGGAACTACGAGGTGTACTTCCGCGAGGCCGTGGAGGACATCCGCGCGTTCCTCGACGGGTCGCCGATCCGCGTCCTCACCTGACCCGCGCGGACTCCAGCCCGCGCACCGCCGCCAGCCGTTGCGCTTCCTCCTCGACCGCCTTGGACGGCGGTGGTTCGCCGAACGGGTTCAGGGTCACGTCCAGGCGCTTGCCCGACGCCTTCACCTGCCAGGTCCCGGTGATCTCGCCGTCGACCATGATCGCGCCACGCCGTCCGAGGATGCGCCAGACCTCCTTCTGGCTCGCCTTGTCCGGCACCAGCAGGTCGCGGTCGCGGGCCTGGAGGTACGGGTCGAGCGGGGGGAGGAGGCGGACGACGTCGGGGTCGGGCGGGGACAGCAGGGACTTCAGGCGGTTCGGGGGGATCCAGGCCTTTCGGCCGTCGACGGACACCTCGGCCAGGTCGTCGGGCCACACCTTCTTGATCTCCGTGGCCGTCGTGCCGAAGTAGCTCGCCACCTCGGACGGGCCCGCGGGGCCGTGCAGGCGGAGGTAGGCGAGCAGCAGGTCGGTGAAGCCCTTCGTCTCCTTCGGGACGGCTCGGCGCTTGGGCATGG
This sequence comes from Umezawaea sp. NPDC059074, assembly GCF_042738955.1. Taxonomy (NCBI): domain Bacteria; kingdom Bacillati; phylum Actinomycetota; class Actinomycetes; order Pseudonocardiales; family Pseudonocardiaceae; genus Umezawaea; species Umezawaea sp. NPDC059074. The sequence goes on along the minus strand of NZ_JBHYHC010000120.1, from coordinate 11,451 downwards.
CCTTGAAGGTGACGGTCTTCTGCGAGACGTCGAAGACCAAGCCCGCGGGCAGCACGGCCAAGCGGAAGATCAGGTCCTGCACGTGGGCGGTGTCGCAGCCGCGGCACCACGCCGTCAGCTCCTCCGGGATCAGCGGCGTGACGAGGCCGCTCGCCTCGCCCTTCGTCATCGGCGACGTGACGACCTTCCGCAACGCGGAGGCGACCGAGGCCAGCGCGGCCCGGCCCTCCACCACCCCGCGCGGGCGGGACATGCGGGTCACGGCGTCGGCGTCGCTGAGCGGCCACACCCGTGCGGCCAGGGTCGGCAGGTCCGCCGGGCGGTGCAGGTGCGGGGCTCCCCGGACGGTCCACGTCGCCGAGTACGCGGTGAGGTCCGGGTCGGTGGCGAGCCGCGCGGCCAGCGCCGCGGCGGCCGAGCGCTCCGAGTCCTGCACGCCGAGGTCGAACACGTCCAGGTCCTCCGACGCGCGGTCGAACTGGTGCGCCGCCACCCGGTAGGCGAGCACCCGCGCGCGGTCGACGTGGTCAGCCAAGGTCGTAGTCCAGGGTGATCAGCTCGTGCTCCACGCGAGCCGTGCCGGTCAGGCCGACCAGGTCGCCGGTCGCGGAACCGGGGACGACGTGGCCGAAGAACGCCGGGCCCGCGGCGGACATCGTGGCCCCGTGCTGGAGGACGAAGGTGCCCGCGCGGCCGTCGAGGCTGCCGGTGAACCGCTCCGACGCCACGTAGCCCGCGCCGCCGTCCGCGGCCGTGCAGGTGAGCAGGCGGGCGGTGCTCGTGCCGTCGAGCGGGCCGGTGAACGTCTTGCCGACGGTGACCTCGGCGAGCTTCGGCTCGCCGGGTTCCGCCGCCGTCTCGTCCCAGCGGGTGATCGTGAAAGTGGCCTTCACCTGGGTGGTCATGCCCCGATCCAAACACCGATGGCTGTCATCTGCTGTCAGGATGGTGTCCGTGGAGATCACCAAGCAGCTCAGGGTCGCCGCGTACGCGCTGTGCGTCCGGGAGGGGCAGATCCTGCTGTCCCGGTGGGTCGGGCCGACCGGCAAGCGGTGGACGCTGCCCGGCGGGGGCATCGACCACGGGGAGGACCCGTACGAGGCGGTGATCCGCGAGGTCGACGAGGAGACCGGGTACGCGATCGAGGTCCAGCGGCTGCTGGGGGTGCACACGGTGCGGCGGATGTTCGAGCGGCGGACCGGGGAAGAGGTGGACTTCCACGGGCTGCGGATCATCTACGAGGCCCGCGTCATCGGCGGTGAGCTGCGGTTCGAGGTCGGCGGGTCGTCGGACCGGGCCGAGTGGTTCGACCTGGACGCGGTGGCGGGCCTGCACCACTCGGACCAGGTGGACGTGGCGCTGGCGCTGGCGCGGACGAGCCCGCCGGACGGCAGGGGCGAGGTCGCCCTGCCGTCCGACGAGAGGCTCATCCGCGAGGGACCCGCAGCCAGGACGGGTCCGCCGCCGGGGAGCTGAAGGTGACGGTCGAGCCGAGCGTGCTCTCGGTGCCGTAGCGCGGGTCGACGGTGTCGACCACCAGCACGAGCTTGTGGCCCGCGGCGACGTTCCACAGGACCGGTTCCAGCTCGAAGTCGAGCGTCCTCGCCACGCCGGGGGTGACGTCGCGCAGGGCGATCGGCTTGTGCGTGACCAGCGCGCCCAGGCCGAACGAGCCCACGTCGTAGAGGTAGCCGAACAGGGTGGTGGTCGGGGCGCTGGGCGTCACGGTGACGTGCAGCTTCGGCGCTCCGCTCACGGTCGTGGCCCTCGCGTACTCCGGGCCGCTCCAGACGCCCGCGACGTTGCGGTCCACCAGCGGCGTCGACACCCCGGTCGGGATGTTGAGGAAGCCCTGGAGAGCCCCGCTGAGCAGGATCGTCCCGCTGTCGGCGACCGTGGGCCAGCCCGCGACGATCCGGTTGCTCCAGCCCGTGGCCGCGGCCGCGGACAGCGAGCCGGTGCCCCAGGACGGGCCGGTCAGGTAGAGCGTGTCCTGCGCCGCCGAGGCCGCCGCCCAACTGGGGAACGTGCGCCAGCCACCCCCGTTGTTCGGCTTCAGGTTGACCGGGTCCTCCCGGTCGATGCCGTTGTCCACGCCGCGCACGTGCTTGTCGAACCAGCGGCCGACGGAGTCCCAGATCTCGTTCGGCAGGCCCGCCGCGCCGAACAGCTCGGCGGTGGCGTGGTCGCCGGGGGACAGCATCAGCCGCTTGGGGCCGGTGAGCTTCGCGAACAGGTCGGTGACCTGGCCGGGCGCGAAGATCCCGTCGTTCCAGGCGTTGCCGATCATCACGGCGGTGCGGTTGGCGTTGAGGGCGGCGACCTTGTTGGCCGCCGACCGCGACTCGGAGATCGGGACGACCTCGCTGAACCGGCCGTTGCGGTAGGCGTCCTCGGCCTGGCGCAGGACCGGGCCGGGGCGTCCGACGAGGTTGCCCGCGGCCAGCAGGACCTCGACGGCCTGGCTGTTCACGGTCTGGTTGGGGTAGAGCGAGCGGGCCAGGTCCGTCCACGTGCTCAGCGACGCGACGGCCTTGATCCGCGGGTCCGCCGCGGCGGCCAGCAGTGCTTGGCCCGCGCCGTAGGAGATGCCCGCGACGCCGACCTTCGCGGCGTCGCCCTTGGCGTTGGCGATCGTCCAGTCGATCACCCTGCTCACGTCGGCGACCGTGTCCGGCCCCGCGACGTCGATCTCGCCGCCCGAGTCGTAGAAGCCGCGGCTGGTGTAGCTGACCACCACGTACCCCGACTCGTACGCGAACTTCGCGGCGGCGCCGACGTACTCGATGTTGTTGACGCCCCAGCTCGACGGCAGCACCAGCAGGGGGAACGGTCCGCTGCCGCGGCCGGTCGGCTCGATCACGAAGGCGCGGATGGGCGTGCCGCCCGCGCCGGGGATGGTCCGGTAGGTGGTGGTGAAGCCGGCGGCCTGCGCGACAGGGGTGAGCAGGCCTATGGCGAGGAGCGTGGTCAGGAGCAGGACGAGTGATCGGCGCACGAGATCCTCCCGTTGAACCGTGACCTGGATCACGTGTGGGTTACTCGTGAGTAAACAGTTGCTACTTCCAAGTAGCAATAGCTGTGATCCAGTTCACTTTTAACGCCTCGTGGCACCATCGGACCTTGTGAAGCGAGTGCGATTCGGTACACGCGAGACCCCGGACGACCGCGCGCTGGTGATGGCGATCGTCAACCGGACCAGGGATTCCTTCTACGACGGCGGCGCGACCTTCGCCGACGACGCCGCGCTGGCGGCCGTCGACCGGGCCGTGGCCGACGGCGCGGACATCGTCGACATCGGCGGCGTCCGCGCGGGCGCGAAGGGCGAGGTCGTCGACGCCGCGGAGGAGGCCCGCCGCGTCGTCCCGTTCGTCGAACTGGTCCGGGAGCGGCACCCGGACCTGGTGATCAGCGTCGACACCTGGCGCCACGAGGTGGGCCGCGAGGTCTGCCGAGCGGGGGCCGACCTCCTCAACGACACGTGGGCGGGCGCGGACCCGCTGCTGGCCGAGGTGGCGGCGGAGTTCGGCGTCGGCATCGTCTGCTCCCACACCGGCGGCCTGCCCCCGCGCACCGACCCCCACCGCGCCCGCTACACGGACGTCGTCGCCTCCGTCGTGGCGGAACTGGTGGCGCACGCGGAACGCGTGGTGGCACTGGGCGTGCCGCCGTCGGGGGTGCTGATCGACCCGACCCACGACTTCGGCAAGAACACCTGGCACGGCCTGGAACTGCTGCGCCGCCTGGACGAACTGGTCGCCACGGGCTGGCCCGTGCTGATGGCGCTGTCCAACAAGGACTTCATCGGCGAGACCCTCGGCGCGGAGGTCGGCGACCGGGTCGACGGGACCCTGGCCGCGACCGCCGTGGCGGCGTGGACCGGCGCACGCGTGTTCCGGGCGCACGAGGTCCGGCAGACCCGCCGCACGGTGGAGATGGTCGCGTCGATCACCGGAACCCGCACGCCTACACGCGTGCTGCGCGCACTGGCGTGACCTCGTCCTCCCACCGGTCGCGGTAGTAGCCCGGTGTCGAGACCAGGTCGGTGTGGGTGCCGCGTTGGGTGATCTCGCCGTGGTCCAGCACGAGGATCTCGTCGAAGTGGTGGTGGGACAGCGGGGTCAGGCGGTGGGTCACCAGGACGACCGTGCTGGGGGCTGTGGTGAGGACGCGGGTCAGGACCTCGTCGGCGTGGGTGGGGTCGAGGCCTTCCACGGGTTCGTCGAGGAGGAGGACCGGTGGGGCGGCGAGGACTGCTCGGGTGAGGATGAGGCGTTGGCGTTGGCCTCCGGAGATCTCCGTGCCGTGTTCGCCGACGACGGTGTCCCACGGCAGGTCGAGGTCGGTGATCGCCGCCGCGCGGTCGAGTTCTTCCTGCGTGGCGTCGGGTTTGGCGAACAGGACGTTGGCGCGGACGGTCGTGTGGAAGACGTGGGCGTCGGCCAACGCCCCTCGGGCTTCCGGCGTGACGAAGCGGGTGAGGAGGGTGGTCTTGCCCGCGCCGCTGGGGCCGACGACGGCGATCCGCCTGCCCGGCGGGAGGGGTTCGCCGGTGGTCGGGACGGTGCGGGCGGCCAGGAGTTCGCGGACGCGTGCCACGGAGCCGCGGACCTCGGCCCAGCGCTGGGCGGCGGTGGTGAGCGGCAGGAACACCTCCAGGGCGGCCACCGCGCCGAGCACGAGCCACGCCGGTGAGCCGGTGGCCAGCAACGTCAGGGCTGTGCCGAACTGGGTGAGCACGGCCGCCGCCGACAGGGCCGCGGCGCGGGTCGCCGCACGGCGTTCGCGGGTGGCGATGTCGGTGATCACGGCGTCGGACTTGGCCAGTTCCGCTTCCGCCACGCCGAACGCGGTCAGTTCGGCCGCGCCGTGGACGAGGGTGACCGTGCGCTCGGCCAGCCGGGACCGCAGGGGTGCCACGGCGTGCAGGTGCCGGTCGGCCACCAGGAACGCCCCGAGCGGGAGCAGCACGCCCAGCACCAGCACGGGGAACACCAGGACGGGCTCCACAGCGATGGCGGCGACACCGACCAGACCCGCCACGCACGCGGGCAGCAGGCAGCGGAGGACCACGTCCTGCACGGCGTCCACATCGGACACCAGTCGGGTCACGAGGTCGCCGCTGTGCTTGCGGACCGGGTGGCGCAGCAGGGATTCGTAGACCCGCCCGCGCAGGTCGGCCAGGTAGCGCAGCACGGCGTCGTGGCCCGCGAGGCGGTCCGCGTACCGGAGGACGCCGCGGGAGAGGGCCAGCGCTCGCACGGCCACGATCGCCACGGTGAGCGCCGACATCGGCGGCTGGTCGGCCGCGCGGACGATGAGCCACACCGCGGTGGACATCAGCGCCACCCCGGCCAACTCGGCCAGGACGGCGGCGACAGCGGCCAGTGCCAAGCGCTTCATCGGATCTCCACCACTCGGTCGACGAAGTCGAGCAACGCGGGCCGGTGGGCCACCAGGACGGTGGTCCGGCCGCGGGACAGCGTTCGCGTCACGCGCAGCACGGTCGCCTCGGTGCCGCTGTCCAGCCGGGCCGTCGGCTCGTCGAACAGCAGCAGCCGCGCGGACGGCCGCACGAGCGCGCGGGCGACCGCGACCCGCTGGCGTTCCCCGGACGACAGGGCGTGCCGGGCGTCGACGAGGTCGCCGAGGCCGACGGCGTGGGCGGCGGCGACCTCGCCGGGGCCGCCGATCCGGATGTTGTCGGCGACCGTGCCCTCGAACACCGTCGGCGTCTGCGGCACCCACGCGAGCTGCCGCAGCCACGCCGCCCGGTCGATCTCCCGCAGGTCGACGCCGTCCACCAGCACCCGTCCCGACGTCGGCACGACCTCCCCGAGCAGCACCGACAGCAGCGTCGACTTGCCCGCCCCGCTCGGTCCCACCAACGCGATCCGCTCGCCCGGCGCGATCGTCAGGGTCAGGCCCCGCACCGTCCGCACCCCGACGTCCTCCAGCACGACCGTCGCCCGGCTCAGGTCCGGTGGCCTCCTGGCGGCCGTCACGACCGGGGGCGCGGGAGCCTGCTCCAGCACCGCCAACCCCTCCGCGCTGGCGTGGAACTGCGCCCCGGCCGCCCGCAACGGCAGGTACGCCTCGGGGGCGAGCAGCAGCACCAGCAGCGCGATCCGCAGGTCCACGCCCCCGCCGAGCAGCCGGAGGCCGACCGGCACGGCGACCAGCGCCACGGACAGCGTGGCCACGAGTTCCAGCACCAGCGCGGAGAGGAACGCCACGCGCAGCGTCCGCATCGTCGAGTCGGCGTGCGCGGTCGCCATCCGACGCACGGCGGCGGCCTGTGCGCCCGCGCGGCCGAACAGCTTCAACGTGCCCAACCCCGCGACCACGTCCAGGAAGTGACCGCCCACAGTGGACAGTTCGGCCCACTGCGCCCTGGTGGTGTCCCTGGTGTGCGCGCCGACCAGCGCGGCGAACACCGGGATCAGCGGCAGCGTCACCAGGATCGTCACGGCGGCGGTGAGGTCGGCGAACGCCAGCCGCACCAGCACCGCGAGCGGCACGACCGCCGCCACCGCGAGCTGCGGCAGGTACCCGGCCAGGTAGGGCTCGACCGCGTCCAACCCCCTGGTCACGAGCGTGCTGACCTCACCCGCCCGGTCGCCCCGCCGCGTCACGGCGGCGGCCAGGACCTGCTTGCGCAGCCGGGCTTTCACCGTCGCCGCCGTGCGCTGCGTGACCACCCGCTGCGCCCACACCAGCAGCGCCCGAGCCACGACCACCCCGGCCAGCGCCAGGATCCCGGTGCCACCGCTCAACAGCCCTGCGAGCAGGTCCGCCTGCGCCAGCACCAGAACCGCCGTGGCGACCGCGAACGCGCCCAGCACCGCCAGGTACCGGCGGTCACGCATGGCGCACCCGGACCATCCACCAGGTCGCGAACTGGAACAGCAGCACCAGCGGCAGCACCACGAACACGACCGGCGTCAGCACCGCGAGTGTGTTGCCGTGCGCCATGGTCTCCGGCTCCACCACGCCCTGCGCGGCGAACACGACCGGGATCGGCAGCGCGCACGCCAGCGCCGTGCAGAGGAACGCCGTCCTCCCGGTCGTCACGCCCGCGCCGAGCACCAGCACCAGCACGGCGACCGCGCCGGCGAGCGCGGGCCCCGAGTGCCGGACCGGGTCCGCGAGCAGGACGACGGCGGGCACGAACAGGGCGGACGGCAGCACCAGCGACCGGGCCAGGACACGGGCGCGTCGTCCAGCGTGGCCGGGCAGTCGCCACGCCAGGAAAGTGCCGCCGTGCAACGCGAACAGCACCACGACCCCGGCGGCCCACAGCAGTGGCGGGGCGCCGGTCAGGTCGGCCGCCAGCCAGCCCCAGCCGATGGCGACCGCCAGCGCGCCGGCGATCAGCGGCCCGTCCCACGCCGGGTTCGTGCCGCGCAGTTGCACGGACGCGGTGAACACGACCAGGCCCGTGACGATCAGGACGAACACGGTGTGGTGACCGGACAGCAGTTCCCCTTCCAGGCGGGGGAAAGCGCCGAACAGGACGCCGACGGCGGCGACCAGCCACACCTCGTTGCCCAGCACGAACGGCGTCATCGCGCCGAGCGCGCGGGTCCGTTCGCGGTCGTCGCGGCCGAGGAGCCGGAACAGCAGCGCGGTGCCGTAGTCGAAGCCGGCCAACGCGAAGTAGCCCGCGGTCAGGAGGCCGAGCAGGACGATCCAGAGCGTTTCCACGGTCGTTCCCCTTTCACAGGGCCAGCGCGAGGGCGGACACGGGTTGCGGCGCGGTCTCGGGTTCGGGGCCGCGCCGGGCGATGCGGGAGATCAGCACCCAGTCCGCCACCGCGAGCGCGGCGAAGACGCCGGTGAAGGCGAGGAACGAGATCAGCATGCTCGTGGCGCTCACGGGTGACATCGCGTCCTCGGTGCGCAGGAGGCCGTAGACGAGCCACGGCTGCCTGCCGACCTCGCGGACGACCCAGCCGCCGATGGCCGCGATGAACGGCAGCGGGATGGAGAACACCATGAGGTACAAGGGGAAGCGCAGCCGGACGATCGCGTCGCGGGCCAGCAGTGGCAGGGTGGTCCAGCTCGCCAGCAGCAGCACGACGCCGATGAGCATCATGAACGACAGGGGCATCCCCAGCCCCGGCATCGACTTCATCTTGCCGGGCTGGAGGTGGTTGATCACCGGGAACTGGGCGATGCCCGCGCCGATGAGGAACGGCGTGGCGATGGCGGTGGTGACGACGCCGAGCCGCAGCGACCGCCGGAAGAAGTCGACCTCCGGGGTGCGCCGGAGGAAGTGGAAGGCGCTGACGCCGACCACGAACACCCCGCCGACGGTCAGCGCGGCCCCCACGACGTGCAGGAACGCGGCGGTGAACGTCGGGTTGGTCAGCAGCGCGCCGAGGTCGACGAGCCGCAGCACGCCGTCGTGCTCCTCGTAGCCGACCGGGTGCTGGAGGAAGCCGTTGGCGACCATGATCCAGAACGCCGACGCGTAGGCGGTGATGGTCACCAGCCAGATCAGCGCCAGGTGCGCCCACCGGTTCAGCCGCCCCCAGCCGAAGATCCACAGGCCGAGGAACGTCGACTCCAGGAAGAACGCCACCAGCGTCTCGATCGCCAGCGGGGCGCCGAACACGTCGCCCGCGTAGGTGGAGAGCCCGGACCAGTTCAGCCCGAACTGGAACTCCATGACGATGCCGGTCGCGATGCCGAGGGCGTAGTTCACCACGTAGATCCGGCCCCAGAACCGGGTCATCCGCTCCAGGACGGGTGTCCGGGTGAGCGTGAACCGGGTCTGCATGACCGCCACGAGCGTCACCAGCCCGAGGGTCAGGAGCACGAAGAGGAAGTGGAACGAGGTGGTGGTGGCGAACTGCGTCCGCGCCAGTCCGAGGGGGTCCATGAGTCGACACGCTATACGTAGGCTCACTACCTAACATCGGGGACTTCCCCGATGGCCGCCCTGGAACGGACCCGTAGACTCGCTACTCATGAAGTCCGACGCGCTGCGCGGCCACCTGGACGCCCTGCTGCTCGCCACGCTCGACGGCGGCCAGCTGCACGGGTACGCGATCATCGAGGCGCTCCAGCGCCGCAGCGGCGGCGCGCTCGACCTCCCCACCGGCACCGTCTACCCCGCGCTGCGCAGGCTGGAACGGGCCGGGCACGTGGCCAGCGAGTGGAGCACCGTCGCGGGACGGCAGCGGCGCACCTACCGGCTCACGGGTGCGGGACAGCGGGCCCTGTCGGACGAACGCGCCGCGTGGCGCGAGTTCACGGTCGCGATCGAAGGCGTACTCGGAGGTGGCCCGTGGCCGAAGCAGGCGTGATCGAGCGGTACGTCGACGAGCTGGACGGACGGCTGCGCGGCCCGGCGGCCGTGAAGGCGGACCTGCTCGCCGAGGCCCGCGACAGCCTCGCCGACGCCGCCGACTCCTACCGCGACGGCGGGCTGTCCCCGGAGGACGCCGAACGCCTCGCGGTCGAGGAGTTCGGCCCGCTCGCCGTCGTGGCCCCCGGCTACCAGGCCGAACTGGCCGCCGCGCACGCCGCGACCATGCTGCGGACCGTCATGGTGCTGATCCCGCTCACGTACGTGCTGTGGGAGCTGAACCGGATGTTCTGGATCGGCCCGTGGTCGTCGTTCGACGGCGGACCCACGCCCGACTGGTACGTGTTCGTCTCGCAGGGCAACGGCTACGTGCCGTGGATCATCACCGCGATCGCCGGTGTCTCCCTGGTGGCAGGCCGAGTGCTGTCCCGGCGCGGCGTGAGCGGCACGACCCTCAGTCGGCTCGGCGGACGGGTCGCCATCGGCTGCGTCGGACTCGGCATCGCGTTCAACCTGTCGGTCGTCATCGGCACCGCGACCCTGGACGCGCCGCGGCTGCTGATGCCCGCGCCGGTGCTGCTCGCCGGAGTCATGTTCTACGTCGTCTTCATCCGCGTGGGCGTCCTGGCGAAGCGCTGTCTGGCGTTGTCCGCAGTCTGATGGCCCGCGATGTGCCACGATCGTCACCGTGACCACCGCGCTCATCTACCTCGTCGTCATGGTTCTCGTGGCTGCCGTGGTGTTCCTGTTGTCCGCGCTCGTGTTCGGCCGCGGCGAGGAGCTGGCACCCCTGGCACCGGGCGCGTCCCCCACCAGACTCCCACCGGGGCCCGTGACCTCGAACGACGTGCGCACCCTGCGATTCCAACAGGTGCTGCGCGGGTACAAGATGACCGAGGTCGACTGGGTGCTGGAGCGCTTGGCGGCCGAGGTCGACGAGCTGCACGCCCGGATCGCGGAGTTGGAGGGTGAGCCGGTTCCTTCGGAGCCGGAGCCTGAGCACGTTCCGCAGCACGGTGGGTCTGTGTGACCGAGCTGGAACTCCGCGTGCCCGTTGCGGCGTCTGTTGAGACGACGTGGGCCGCGATGACGGACTGGGCCCGCCAAGGCGAGTGGATGCTCGGGACGTCGGTGCGGGTTACCGGTGGGGATGGTCGAGGCGTCGGGTCGACGTTGGCGGCGTTCACCGGGGCTGGGCCGGTGGGGTTCACGGACACGATGCGTATTACGGAGTGGGAGCCGCCCTCGCGGTGCGTTGTGCTGCACACCGGGGCGGTTGTGCGGGGGACTGGGGAGTTCTTGGTGTCGGCGGTGGGGGAGTCGGCGTCGGAGTTCGTGTGGGTGGAGCGGTTGGAGTTGCCGTTCGGGGTTGTGGGGCGGGTGGGGTGGCCTCTGGTGAGGCCCGCGTTCGTTTGGGGAGTGCGGAGGTCGTTGACGGCTTTCGCGCGGTTCGCTGAGGGGTACGGGCGGTGATCGTTCGTTGCGCGTGGGGTGATTCGACGCCCGACTACGTGGAGTACCACGACACGGAGTGGGGGGTGGAGCTTCGTGGCGAGAGCGAGATGTTCGAGCGGTTGTGCTTGGAGTCGTTCCAGTCCGGGTTGTCGTGGATCACGATCTTGCGGAAGAGGGAGGCGTTTCGGCGGGCTTTTGGGGGGTTCAAGCCCGCTGTTGTCGCTGAGTACGGGGATGACGACGTGGAGCGGTTGATGGGGGACGCGTCCATCGTTCGGAACCGGGCGAAGATCAATGCGGCTGTGCGGAATGCCCAGGCTGTTGTTGATCTGGGGGAGCCGTTTGATGAGTTGTTGTGGTCGTTTGCGCCGTTGGGGGAGGGGCGGGTGCGGCCTGCGACTCTGGCGGATGTGCCTGCTGTGACTGCTGAGTCGAAGGCGATGGCTAAGGAGTTGAAGCGGCGGGGGTTTGTGTTTTTTGGGCCTATCACGGCTTATGCGTTGATGCAGGCCACGGGGATGGTGGATGATCACGTGGTTACGTGTTTTCGGGCTGTGGAGGCCGATTCGGGGTTGCTGGAGGGCTAACCCCCGGTTGCGCCAATTATCCCACCCTCTTTCGTCTTGTCAAGGCTGGAAAGACGCCTTGACAAGACGAAAGAGGGTGGGGGCGCAAAAACA
>NZ_JBHYHC010000119.1:3807-29487 GCF_042738955.1 Umezawaea sp. NPDC059074 | reverse complement strand
ACCCTACCTATGGGGTCGGCTGGGTATTTTGTTTATATTTCACCGGGGCTTACCCCCCACCGGGCCCGCCTTTCGGGTAACCGGTAGGGGCGGCTCCAGTGGTCCTATCGGGCGTCCTGACCTCCCGCTGAGGCCGGATCCGAACTAGCCTGGGTGAGGTTAGTCACCGGCCAAAGCGGATCGGAGGCGCCACATGAAGATCGCTGACGTGTTGCGGACCAAGGGCTCGGCGGTGGCGACGGTCGAACCGAGAACCCCGGTGAGCGAGTTGCTGGCCGGTCTGGCCGAGCACAACGTGGGTGCGATGGTCGTCCTCGGACCGGACGGCATCGCGGGGATCGTCTCGGAGCGGGACGTCGTCCGCAGGCTGCACGACCGGGGCGCGGACCTGCTGTCCGCGCCCGTTTCGGAGATCATGACCAAGCTGGTGTTCTCCTGCGCCCCGCAGGACACGGTCGACAGCCTGACCGTGCAGATGACCGAACGCCGCATCCGGCACGTGCCGGTGCTGGACGACAGCAGGCTCGTCGGGATCGTGAGCATCGGCGACGTGGTGAAGAGCCGCATCACCCAGCTCGAGGAGAGCCACGAGCAGTTGCAGGCCTACATCACCCAGGGTTGATCCGCGAGTCCTCGGCGGACCGCCCCGCCGAGGACTCCGGCCCCGACCCTCGCGGGCGGATAGAGTCGACGGATCATGAGCGACGTTCTCACCGAGGCAGCCCGCGCGCTGGTCGACTCCCTGGACGAGCGACAGCGCTCGGCGGTGCTGCGGCCGATCACGGACGACGACCTGCGGCACCGGTGGAGCTACACGCCGGGGCCTCGCGCGGGCGTGACCGTAGGCGACGTGCCCCGAGCCGCGCGCAAGGCCGTGCACCACCTGCTCGCGTCGGTGCTGAGCCCGCACGCGTACGCGCAGGTCGCGACGATCATGGCGCTGGAGGACGTGCTCGACCACCGCGAGGGCGGTGACCGCGACCGCCACCAGGGCGACTACTCGCTCGTCCTCCTCGGCACGCCCGGTGACGACCGGTGGGGCTGGCGGTTCGAGGGCCACCACGTGTCGGTGAACGTCGTCCTCGTCGACGGCCGGGTGTCCGCGACGCCGTTCTTCCTCGGCGCGAACCCGGCGCACACCACGTACGACGGCCGCACGGTCGTGCGCCCGCTGGCCCTCGAGGAGGAGCTGGCCCGGCAGCTGCTCGACCGGATGGGGCCCGAGCACCGGCTGACCGCCGTCGTCGCCGACCACGCCCCGGACGACCTGCGGACCCGCAACGCGCCGCGCCTCGGGTCCGTGATCGAGCCGATCGGCGTGGCGCTGAGCAGCCTGGACGGCGAGGCGCGGGACCTGTTCACCGCGCTGGTCCGCTACTACCTCGCCCGGCTGCGCCCGGACCTCGCCGCGGCCGAGTTCGCCCGGCTCGACCTCGACCGCGTGCACTTCGCGTGGGAGGGCTCCTCACGGCCCGGCACCGGCCACTACTACCGGATCCAGGCGCCCGAGCTGCTGCTGGAGTACGACAACACCCAGAACGGCGCGAACCACGTGCACTCGGTGTGGCGCAGGCACGCAGGCGACTTCGGCGACGACCTCCTCGCCGCCCACCACAACGAAGTGGATCACTGAGCCCGGTGGAACCAGACTGGCCGCACACCCCCGAAGACGCGATCGCCCTGCAGGAACGGCTCCGCCCGCTCGTGCGCACGACCACCGACCCGGACCTGGAGGTCCGCGCGGTCGCGGGCCTGGACGTCGGGTACGCCGACGACGAGCGGCTCGCCGCGGCGGTGGTGGTGCTGGACGCCGTGACCCTGGAGACGCTGGACGAGGTCGTGGTGCTCGGGACGACCGACTTCCCGTACGTGCCGGGGCTGTTCGCGTTCCGCGAGCTGCCGTCGCTGCTCACCGCGCTCGACGCGCTGTCCGTGACGCCGGACCTGCTGGTGTGCGACGGGCAGGGGCTCGCGCACCCGCGCCGGTTCGGCCTGGCCTGCCACCTCGGCGTCGTGACCGACCTGCCGAGCGTCGGCGTGGCGAAGACCCCGATGGGGCCGTTCGCGATGCCCGGCGAGGACCGCGGCTCGGCCACGGACCTGCTGCTGGACGACGAGGTCGTCGGCCGCGCGCTGCGCACCCGCACGGGCGTGAAACCGGTGTTCGTGTCGGTCGGCCACAAGCTCGACCTGGACCGGGCGTGCGCCGAGGTCCTGCGGCTGTGCACGGACTTCCGGCTGCCGGAGACCACCCGGCGCGCGGACTCGTTGGGCCGCCTTCACCTCAGGTAGGCCAACTCCGGGTGCTGCTCGCGGTAGCCGTCGAGCAGCCCGCGGGCGATGCCCACGGAGTCGACCAGCGGGTGCAGGGCGAACGCCTTGAGCGCGTCGGCCCGCGCCCCGCCGGTCGCCGCGTCGAGGATCGCGCGGTCGACCGCCTTGACGCTGGTGACCAGCGCCGCGGCGTGGTCGGCCAGGGGGCTCACGGTCAGCGGGCGGGCGCCGTTGGCGTCGACCAGGCACGGCGCCTCGATCACCGCGTCGACGTCCAGGACCGACAGCGTGGAGCCGTTGGGGACGTTGAGGATCAGCGTCGCGCGCCGGTCGTTCGCGATGGCGTGCATGAGGGCCAGCGCGACCTGCTCGTAGCCACCGCCGTCCAGGTCGCCGTCGTCGCGCTCGTCGTCGCGCGTCTCGGCCATGTACGTGGCCTCGCGCTCCAGCCGGGTGCGGTCCCAGCTCGCGAACGTCGGGTCGTCGTAGAACTTCCGCTGCTGCTCCAGCAGGAACGCGCCGCGGGACGCGCCGGACGCGACGGCCTCCCTGGTGGCGTAGTAGTAGTGCAGGTACTCGTTCGGGATCGCGCCGAGCGTGCGCAGCCAGTCCGCGCCGAACAGCTTGCCCTCCTCGAACGACTCCAGCCGGTCGGTGTCGGCCAGCAGCCGGGGGAGCAGGTCCACACCGCCGACGTGCAGGCCGCGCAGCCAGCCGAGGTGGTTGAGGCCGACGTAGTCCGGCCACGCCTCGTCGAGGTCGACGTCGAGCGCGCGGGCGACGCGGCGGCCGAGGCCGACGGGGGAGTCGCAGATGCCGATCACCCGGTGGCCCAGGTGCCGGGACATGGCCTCGGTGACCACACCGGCGGGGTTGGTGAAGTTGATGACCCACGCGTCCGGCGCGACCGCGGCGACCCGGCGGGCGATGTCCACGGCCACGGGGACGGTCCGGAGCGCGTAGGCGATCCCGCCCGCGCCCACGGTCTCCTGGCCCAGCACGCCGAGGTCCTGGGCCACGCGCTCGTCCGCCGCGCGACCCGCGAGACCGCCGACGCGGATGGCGGAGAACACGAAGTCGGCGTCCTTGAGGGCTTCGTCGAGGTCCGTGGTCGCCGTGATCGTCGGCGCGTCCGGCACTCCCTCGGAGCGTTCGGCGAGCACCTTGCCGACGGCGTCGAGCCGTCGCCGGTCCACGTCGTGCAGCACCAGCTCGGTCACGCGCCCCGGCGTGCGGTCCGCCAGCAGCGCGCGGTGGACGAGCGGAACGCGGAACCCGCCGCCACCCAGGATCACCAGCCTCATGCGGCCCTTTGTACTACGCTTCCGGTGACTTCATCGTCTTCGATGGCTCGGGCGTGCCGCGAAACGCCCCTCACATGGTCGTGCGCCCGCGCACCCGTTCGGAATTGGCCGAACAGCGCCGTCCACGCTCCCACCGCTGCTGGAACCACCTGCTGATCGCGCCGCTGTGGCCCCTGCACGGGGCGAACCTCGGCACCCTGCTCCGCACCTGCGACGCCGTCGGCGCGTGCCTCGTCGTGCCGCCGTACCGGTGGGTCGACGAGGCCGTGGCGCGCGGCAACACGTTGCGCCGTCCCGGATGCGTCCACCGGGTGGGAAACCCGATCGCCTGGCTGACCGCGCAGCGCGCCGCCGGGACGCGGGTGATCGGCGTGGAACTGGCGGACGAGGCCGTGCGGCTGGCGGACCTGCCTGCCGCTCGGGAGCGCACCGTGGTCGTGCTGGGGCACGAGCAGACCGGCATCCCGGAGGACGCGCTGCCGTTGCTGCACCTGGCCGTGGAGATACCGATGGTCGGCGGCGGGACGTCGCTCAACGTCGCCGTCGCGGGCTCGCTGGTGGCGTACAAGGTCGCCGGACTGCTCTGACGGCACATCGATCGGCGCTGGTCAACCACCCGATCGTCGGGTCCGCGTCTCAGTCCACTGTGGACAGTGCGGGTCTTGACAGGTCTTGCGGACAAGCGGAAAGGTGCGGTGTCCGCCCGTTCCGCTCGCCGTCAGATGGGGGTCCTCGTGAAGGCCGCTCGAAGAGTCGCCTTGGTGGCCGCGCTGGTGTCGCTGCCGCTGACGCTCGCACCGGTGGTCGCCGGTGCCGCCGCCGAAGGTCCGGTGTTCGTCGACGGGGAGGCGCAGCCCGTCTTCGACCCGAAGGACGTGGTGCGCGAAAGCCTGTACGTCCGCGCGCCGGTCGACAGCGACCGCGACGGCAAGCCCGACGAGGTGTACACCGAGGTCGTGCGGCCCACCGCGACCACGCGCGGGCTGAAGGTGCCCGTGGTGTACATGAACAGCCCGTACTTCTCCGGCGGCAACGACGTGGCCAACCACAACGTCGACGTCGAGCTGTACGTGCCGGACGGCAAGGGCCACTACGACCGCCGTGACGGCAAGCAGCTGTCCGCGCAGGCGGACGAACGCGTCGCCGCGGCCGTCGGGCCCAACGCCGGCCCGATCACGTCCGCCCGCTACGAGGGCTACTTCATCGCGCGCGGCTTCGCCGTGGTCTACGCGGAGTCGCTCGGCACCGGCAAGTCCACCGGCTGCCCCACCTCGGGCGGCCGCAACGAGACCATCGGCTCCAAGTCCGTGATCGACTGGCTCAACGGCCGGGCCCCCGCCCGTGACGCCGTGACGAGCGCGCCGGTCAAGGCCACGTGGACCACCGGCAAGACGGCCATGATGGGCGTGTCCTACAACGGGACCCTGCCCAACGCCGTCGCCGCGACCGGCGTGCGCGGCCTGGAGGCGATCGTCCCGATCGCGGCCATCTCCAGCTGGTACGACTACTACCGGGCCGACGGCGCGGTCGTGGCGCCCGGCACGTTCCAGGGCGAGGACCTGGACGTGCTCGCCGAGTACGTCTACACGCGCGCCGACCAGGAGATCTGCAAGCCGGTCATCGCCGAGATCGCGCAGAAGCAGGACCGGGTCACCGGCGACTACAGCGCGTTCTGGGACGAGCGGAACTACGTCAAGGACGCCGACAAGGTGCGCGCGGCGGTGCTCGCGGTGCACGGGCTCAACGACTGGAACGTCAAGGGCAAGCACGTCGTCCAGTGGTACGAGGCGTTGCGGCGCAACGGGGTCGAGCACAAGATCTGGTGGCACCAGTCCGGCCACACCGACCCCGACACGCTGCGGTCCGTCGAGTGGCGGCGCACGCTGAACCGCTGGTTCAGCCACTACCTGTACGGCGTCGACAACGGCGTCCAGAAGGAGCCGAAGGCGACGATCCAGCGCGAGGACAAGACGACCTGGACCGACGAGGCCGACTGGCCCGCGCCCGGCACGGCGAAGGCTTCGCTGCGGCCGACCGCGGGCGGTGACGCCAAGGGCGGTCTCGCGACCCGGCCCGCGACCGGCCGGTCCGTGGTGGAGACGTTGAGCGACAACTCCGCCGTGCTCGCCGAGACCCTGGTCAACGCCGCCGCGTCGGACAACCGCCTGTCCTACGCGACGAAGACCCTGGCCACGCCGGTGCGCCTGTCCGGAACGCCGTCGGTCGACCTGGGCATCTCGTTCGACCGGCCCGCGGCCAACGTGACGACCCTGCTCGTCGACCGGTTCCCGGACGGCACCAGCAAGATCGTCACACGCGGGTGGACCGACCCGCAGAACCGGTCCCGCCCGGACAAGACCGAGGCGATCAAGCCCGGCAAGCGCTACCAGGTCGAGGTGGAGTTCGAGCCCAAGGACTACATCTTCGCCGCGGGGCACACCGTCGAGTTCGTCGTCCTGTCCAGCGACTACGACTACACGCTGCGCCCGCAGCCCGGCGTGAGCCTGTCGGTCGACCTCAACCGCACCACGCTCGACCTGCCCGTCGTCGGCGGCAAGACCGCGTTGCGCCGCGCGATCGGCTGATTCCCGCGGGGTGGGGCCCTTTTCGGGCTCCACCCCGTTTTTTCCGCGGCAGGGTAGACCACGCCACCGACAAAACCGGGTTTCGCGCCCCGAGTTGTCCACAGGCCACCCAGTTGTCCACAGTGGAGCGATTCCGGCTTTCGCGGGCGCTCCCGGCGGCGCATGGTCGACGCATGAACACCGCGTTGTCCTCGATCCACCTGAAGGACGAAGGCGAGCTGATCGCCGCACTGCCGTCCCTGTTCGCGTTCCACCCCGTCGACTCCCTGATCGCGATGGTGCTGCGCGACGGGTGCCCCGGCAAGGTCGTGGTGAGCCTCCGCGCCGACCTGCCGCCGCCCCGACATCGCCGCGCACTGGCCCACCAGCTCCTGCCGCGCCTGAGCGCCGAGTCCGGGGCCGTCGTCCTGCTGGTCGTGGGCGGCGGTCGCGCGGACCCGGAGCCGCCCCAGCGTGGCCTGATCGACTGCCTGACGTCCGTACTGGCCACCGAGGACGTCGCCGTGGCCGAGGCGATCTGGGCGGCCGGGACCACTGAGGGCTCCCGGTGGGTGGACTACGACAACCCCGAGGTCACCGGCACCGTCTCGGACCCGACGGCCAACCCCTTGGCTGTGGCCAGCACCGCGGTCGGCTTCGTCACCTACCCCACCAGAGCGGACCTGTTCGCCGTCCTGGCCCCGCACGACCCCGAGGCCCTGGCCCGACGTACGGCGTTGCTGGAGCGGGCCACCGCCGAGCTGGACCCCGCCGAGGACCGCGAGGACCGGGCCCGCCGCGACCTGCTGCTGATCAACCGCGCTGTGACCGCCGCCCACGCCCGCACCACCCCGCTGTCCGACGACGAGGTGGTCGCCCTGACCACGGCCCTGGCCAACTCGTGGGTCCGCGACATGAGCCTCGTCTTCGTCAGCGGCCCCCACCGCGACGCGGCGGAACGCCTCTGGACCGAACTCACCAGAGCCACCCCGGCTCCGGACCGCGCCCAAGCAGCCACCCTCCTGGCCTACTCGGCTTACGTCCGAGGCGACGGCGCCCTCGCCTCAGTGGCCCTCGACCAGGCCCAAACCGCCAACCCGGACCACTGCTTGGCCTCCCTGGTCCGCTCCGCCCTCGACAACGCCCTCCCACCCGCCACCCTGGCGAGCCTCGCCCTGACCCACTCCCACCCCGACACCACCCCGGACGGCCCCGCATGACCCCGACCCAGCAGGATTCGCCGCCCGGCCGGAGCAGTTCGCCTCACCAGGCTTATCGGTCAGACCAGGCGGCCACGACTCGCCCGACTTCCCTGTCCCGCCAAGCCACTCGTCTCCCTCGCGGCCGCCATCGCCTCAGCCAACCCCGGCGGGCTGTGCCCTTCTTGGCCTGGTGTCGCAGTCTCTTCCGCCGCACGACGCCACCCCCGAACCCGGCCTGACCACAAGGCCTCCGCCGGTCGTGAGCCAATCCCTTGGGGCACAGCGGTTTCCACCCTGCGCTCGATCATCACGGCCTCGCCCCAAGGTCGCCACAGCTCCCCGGCGCCCCTCGAACGCGGCGGTCGTGCTTCCCCTGCCACCGCCGAAAACACCGCTGGGGCCGGACCCCGTTCCCGGTCCGACCCCAGCGGTGCAGCCCATCAGTCTCAGAGCAGCTCCGGCCGCTCCCAAGCCTCGGCCAGCACGTGTTCGCCGAGGAACGCGAAGATCGTCTCGTACCAGATCCGGCTGTTGCCGGGAGTGAGGATCCAATGGTTCTCGGTGGGGTAGTACAGGAACTTGGCGTTGACGCCGTGTCGCAGCAGGTCGAAGTACAGGCGCTGGCCCTCGCCGATCGGGACCCGGTAGTCCTTGTCGCCGTGGATCACCAGCATCGGCGTCTCGATGTTGGCGACGTACAGGTGCGGCGAGTTGGCCTTCACGCGGTCCGGCTGCGTGAGCGGGTCGCCCATCTCGCGGATCCAGTAGTACGCGCCGTCCGTGCTGCCCGTGAACGCGTCCAGGTGCCACAGCGACGCGTGCGTCACGATCGCGCGGAAGCGGGTGGTCTGGGTGGCGATCCAGTTGGCCATGTAGCCGCCGAACGAGCCGCCCATCGCGGCCGTGCGGCTGTCGTCGATGTCGTCACGCCGTTCGGCGACGTCCGTGATGGCCATGAGGTCGGTGTACGGCTCGGCACCCCACCGGCCCCAGCCCGCCTTCACGAAGTCGTGGCCGTAGCCGGTCGACAGCGCCGGGTCTGGCAGCAGCACCGCGTAGCCGCGGGCCGCCATCAGCCACGGGTTCCAGCGCCAGCTCCAGTTGTTCCAGCTCATCACCGGGCCGCCGTGCACCCACAGCAGCAGAGGTGCGGGGCGGTCGGACGACGCGCCTTCGGGCAGCACGAGCCACGCGCGGACCGTGCGGCCGTCGGCGACGGTGGTCTCGATCTCCGTCAGCGTTCCCGGCACCGACACCACCGTGCCGGGGGAGGGCAGGCGCACCGGTTCCTGGTCCACGGCGGTGGCGTCGAGGCGCACCGGGGTCGGCGGGTGGTCGACGGTGCCGCCGTTGGCGTACAGCGTCGTGCCGTCAGGGCTGACCGAGACGTCGGTGTACGCGCCGCGCGCGGTGAGCCGGGTGATGGCTCCGGACGCCAGCTCCAGCCGCCACACGGGCTGGTGGCCGTGGTCGCTGCTGGTGAAGTACACCGCCGAGCCGTCGGGGCTGACGACCGGGGAGGCGGGCTCCTCGGTGAAGTCCGGGGTGAGGTCGGTGATGTCGCCGGTGGCGACGTCGATCCGCACCAGGGTGCCGTACCACGGGCTGTCCGCAGTCGAGTCGACGACGCGGACGGCGATCACCGCCGACGAGTCCGGCATGAAAGCGGCACTGTTGAACGAGTGGTCGGGCTCGTCGGCGAGTACGCGGTCCGCGCTGCCGTCGGTCGCGACCAGCCGCAGGTTGTAGCGGTCGCCGTAGGCGGGGCTGACCGGGACCTGCTCGGAGAAGATCGCCCACCTGCCGTCGGGGCTGATCGCGGTGATCTCCTCGATCGTGCTCCCGGCGTCCGGGGCCAGATCGGTGACGGTCTCGATCCGCCCGCTGTCCGCGCTGACCGGGCCGGTCGTGAGCGCGCGCCGGTAGGCGGGGCCGACGTCGGCGTCCCAGTACCGGATCGGGTAGCCCTCGTGCAGGATCGCGGTGATCCCGGCGTCCTCGCGGGACTTGCGCTTGGCGGCGTCCTCCTCGCCGAACGCGACCGCGGGGTGCGCGGACGCCGACAGCAGCAGGTGCCCCGTGCCCTTCGCGACGGTGAAGCCCTCGACACCGCCCGCGGGCCGGTAGACCTCCCTGGCCTCACCGGTCGGCGGCAGCAGCCACAGGCCGGTCTTGTCCTTGCCCTGCTTGTCCTTGTCGTCGGACTGGTGGTCCGGGCGGGAGGACAGGAACAGGACGGACCCGTCCGGCAGGAACTCCGGGCTCGACTCGCCCTTGGCGGCGGTGGTCAGCCGTCGGGGCTGCCGCTCGCCCGCCGGGTCGATCTCCCACAGAGCGCCCTGCCACTTCTTGCCGTCCGGCGAGAGCTCGGACACGACGGCCACCATGCGGGTGCCGTCGGGGGAGAGCGCTGGCGAACCGACGCGGGGCAGGGCGTTGAACGTGGCGAGATCCGCGAAGTCCGCGGCTGTCGCCGAACGGGCGCTGTCTGTCATCCGGGCTCATGCCTCCTGACGGGACCGGGTGAATTCCCAGGCGTCGCGCACGATTCCGGTCAGGTCGGCGCGCTCGGGCTTCCACCCGAGGTCGGTCCGGGCCCGCTCGCTGGAGGCGACCAGCACGGCGGGATCGCCCGCGCGGCGTGGCGCCACGGCGGCGGGGATCGGGTGGCCGGTGACCTCGCGGCAGGTCTCGATGACCTGCTTCACCGAGAAACCGGTGCCGTTGCCCAGGTTGTAGATCCGGTGCTCACCGGGGGTCGCGTGCTCCAGCGCCAGCAGGTGGGCGTCGGCGAGGTCGGTGACGTGGATGTAGTCCCGCACGCACGTGCCGTCCTCGGTCGGCCAGTCCTCGCCGTAGATCTGGATCTGCTCGCGCTGCCCGAGGGCGACCTGGAGCACCAGCGGGATCAGGTGCGTCTCGACCGCGTGCCGCTCGCCGACCGCGCCGTGCGCGCCCGCCACGTTGAAGTAGCGCAGGCTCACGGCGGCCAGGCCGTGCGCGGCCGCGTAGGAGGTGATGGCGTGGTCGATCGCCAGCTTGGACGCGCCGTAGGTGTTCGTCGGGCGGGTCGGCGCGGACTCGGAGATCGGCACCTCCTCCGGCTCGCCGTAGGTGGCGGCGGTGGAGGAGAACACCAGGCGCGGGGTGCCGTGCTCGCGCATGGCGTCCAGCAGCCTCAGCGAGGTGACGACGTTGCCCTGCCAGTACTTGGCCGGGTCCACCATGGATTCGCCGACCAGCGACTTCGCCGCGAAGTGCAGCACGCCGTCGAAGCCCTCGGCCAGCACCGAGCCGATGACGTCGTCGATGTCGCCGCGCACGAACCGGGCGCCCTCGGGCACCGCGTCCTCGTGCCCCGTGGACAGGTCGTCGAGCACGACCACCTCGTGGCCCGACTCGATCAGCCGAGTCGCGTTCACGCTGCCGACGTACCCAGCACCGCCCGTCACGAGCAGCTTCACCGTTGTTCTCGCTTTCGTTCGTCTGAAGGAGGAAGGAAGTCAGCGGTCCTGGCCCGCGCCCGCGGAGGGCACGGCCGTGAACAGCCTCGGTTTGGGCAGGGAGCGCTCCGCGAACGCCGCGAAGACGGACTTCTCCACCGCCGAGTGCAGGCCGACCGGCACCAGCGCGATGGCCGAGCCGCCGAAGCCGCCGCCGACCATGCGCGCGCCGAGAGCGCCCGCGGCCATCGCCGCGTCCACGGCGATGTCGAGTTCCAGGCACGAGACCCGGTAGTCGTCGCGGAGGCTGGCGTGCGACGCGCTCAGCAGCGGGCCGATGTCGCCCAACCTGTTGGCGTGCAGCAGGTCCACCGTCTGAAGCACCCGGTCGTTCTCGGTGACCACGTGCCGCACCAGCGGCTGGAGGTCCTCCGGGAGCCGGGTGAGCGTGTCGGCCAGTTCGGTGACCTCCACGTCGCGCAGCGCGGGCACCCCGAGGATCTCGGCGGCCCGCTCGCAGCCCGCGCGGCGCGCGCCGTAGCCGCCGTCGGTGTGCGAGTGGCTCGCGCGGGTGTCGACCACCAGCACCTCGAGCCCGGCCGCGGCCGCGTCGAAGTGCACCTGCTCGGACTTGCCGGACCGGACGTCGAGGAACAGCGCGTGCGCCTCGACGCAGCACAGCGACGCGGTCTGGTCGAGCAGCCCGGTCGGGGCGCCGACGAAGTCGTTCTCCGAGCGCTGCACCCAGCGGGCGATCTCCTGGCGGCTCGGCGAGGACGCCTCGTCGCCGTCGGGCGACAGGCCCGCCAGCCCGAGCAGCGCCAGCGCGACCGCGCACTCGAGCGCGTGCGACGACGACAGGCCCGCGCCCGCGGGCACGTCGCCCGCGACGAGCAGGTCCGCGCCGCCGGTGATGCCCTGCGACCGCAGCACCCAGGCCACGCCGGACGGGTAGGCCGCCCAGCCCGACACGAGGTCCGGCTCCAGGTCCGCGATGGGCATCGGGTCCGCGTGCTGCACGTTCCCGTCCACGCCCAGCGTGCCGACGGCGAGGACGCCGTCCGCGCGCGGGGCGGCCGCCACCGCGATGCGGTAGGGGAGCGCGAACGGCAGCACGAAGCCGTCGTTGTAGTCCGTGTGCTCGCCGATCAGGTTCACCCGGCCGGGCGCCGACCAGATGCCCGTGGGCACCCGGCCGTACACCTGCTGGAACGCCGCGGCGGCTCGGTCCGCCGTCGTCACCGCGCCTGCACCATGACGGCGTGGGCGACGGACGGGTCGAGCGTGGCGCTGCTCCCGTTGCCGCGGACCTTGATGACCTTGGCGCCCGCGAGCGCGTCGACCTCGACGGTCCCGCCCGGCACGACGCCCGCGTCCTTGAGCTCGGCCATCAGGTCGGGGTCGAGCTGGATGTGCTCGGCGATCCGCCGCACCTCGACCTTGCCGCCGCCGCGGCGGGCGACCTCGTCGATGCGGATGAGGTCGGCCTCGGCCGCCGGGGCGGGCTCGCCGTCGCCCAGCTTGTCGAGACCGGGGATCGGGTTGCCGTACGGCGACGTCGTGGGGTTGCCGAGCAGCTTGATCAGCTTGCGCTCGACCGCCTCGCTCATGACGTGCTCCCAGCGGCAGGCCTCGCTGTGGACGTGCTCCCACTCCAGCCCGATGATGTCGACGAGGAGGCGCTCGGCCAGCCGGTGCTTGCGCATGACGGCGATGGCGAGGTTGCGGCCCTGGTCGGTCAGCTCGAGGTGCCGGTCGCCCGCCACGATGACGAGACCGTCGCGCTCCATGCGCCCGACGGTCTGGCTCACGGTCGGACCGCTCTGCCCGAGCCGCTCGGCGATGCGCGCCCGCAGGGGCACCACACCCTCTTCTTCGAGCTCGTAGATGGTCCGGAGGTACATCTCCGTGGTGTCGATGAGGTCGTTCACGCCCGCTCCCCTTCGTATGTCGTCAATGCTAGTCGCACCCGAGGTCACCACAGGCCGCGTGTGGTGCCGAGGTCCGATGCGGGGCGGTGCAGGATGGGTCTGTGCATCCTTTGATCAGCACCGAAGCCCTCGCCGCGGCACTGAACGGTGACCGTCCACCCGTCGTTCTCGACGTTCGCTGGCGACTCGGTGGACCACCCGGACGTCTAGACTACGAGGTCGCGCACATTCCCGGTGCGGCATACGCGGACCTCGACACCGAACTTTCCGCGCCACCCGGCCCAGCGGGCAGGCACCCGCTGCCGGAACCGGCCGAGTTGGAGCGCGTGCTGCGCGCCGCGGGCGTCCGCGAGGGCCATCCCGTCGTCGCCTACGACGGCGGCGACGGCTCCGTGGCCGCACGGGTCTGGTGGCTCCTGCGCTGGTCCGGCCACCGCGAGGTGGCGGTCCTCGACGGCGGCTTCGCCGCGTGGACCGCGGAGGCCCGCGAGGTCACCGCCGACGCGCCGACCCCGGAACCGGGCGACATCACCGTCCGACCGGGCGCGATGCCCGTCACCGACGCCGACGGCGCTGCCGAGTTGGCCCGCGAGGGCACCCTGCTGGACGCCAGGGCGGGCGCCCGCTACCGCGGCGAAACCGAACCCGTCGACCCACGCCCCGGCCACATTCCCGGCGCTCTCAACGCCCCGTCCGCGGAACACGTTGACACCACCGGCCACTGGCTCACCGCCGAGGCTCTGGCCACCCGTTTCCAGGCCTTGGGCGTCACCGGCGAGGGCCCGATCGGCGCGTACTGCGGCTCCGGCGTCACCGCCTCGTCGATCGTCCTTGCCCTGGAAGTGGCAGGCCTGACCAGCGAAAACACCCCGGCCACCCTCTACGCGGGCTCGTGGTCCAACTGGTCCGCGGACCCGACCCGACCCGCCGCCACCGGCTCAGAGCCAGGCTGACCGGCCGGTCCACCGCCCTTCAACCGAGCAGGCCGACACCGACGGCGGGCCAGCCGAGCGGGCCGGCCTGGCCGCCCAGCCTTCAAGCGGGTTGTCGAACCGCCCGGCTGGGCGGCCCGACCGATCCTGATCGAGCTGCCCGGCTGGGCTCGACTCGACCAGGCGGATGGAGCGGACCTGGCCGGTTTGGGGATCAGCCCCGATCAACCGGCCGGTTGGCTGATCGGAGCCGTTGGCCCACCGGCCCCGGCCGGGTCGGCTGTGGAACACCTGGCTGACTGGCCCCGACCCGGCCGTCTGGCTTTGGGCTCGGTCGATCGATCGGTTCCGGACCGGTCGACCGACTGTCGCCGGTCACCTCGTGGTGACCGGCGACAGCGTTTGCCTCATGTGCGGGACTGCGTCCCGCAAGGGCGTCAGGCGTTGGGGATCTTGTTGAAGCCCGCGGTGGCGAGTTTCAGGGCCACCGCGCAGGTGTCGATCTTGTCGATCGGGGTCACGGAGGCGAGGAAGGCCGAGGTGATCTCGTCCGGGTCGTCCGTGAGCATGACCATGACGGAGCAGTCGTCGCCGTCCTTGATCTCGTAGGCCGTGTTGCCCGCGACCTCGATCTCGCGTGCTGTGCCCTCGTACTCGGGGATGGTCACCATCACCAGGACGACGACCAGCGGGTCCGAGGTGGATTGGACGCAGCCCGGTGTCGTGGACGGCTTGGCGCCCACCGCGGCGGCGACGTCGGCGGCGCTGAGGATGTCGCAGCTGACGTAGCCGTCGGTCTTCTTCTTGGTGGTGATCTTGATCTTGCCGGTGGGCTTGCCCGTGGCAGGCGGGTCGGTGGCCTTCGACGCGCTGGTCGGGGCCTTGCCGGTGGTCGTCGGCATGGCCTTGGACTTCGTCGTGGTGGGGGTGCCGGTCTGGCCGATGGCCGCGTCCGCGGCGATCACCGCTGTGCCGTTGATCTTCTGGGCACAACCTGCCACGCCGAAGGTCAGGGCCACGGTGAGGGCGGCGGTGAGCGCGGTGACTCGTCGCATGTGCATGGGGCTCTGACCTCGTTCCGTCGGACGCGGTTCCATCCTCGATGGCGGTGTTGGGGCTCGCGTCGTCGGGAGGACTGTAAGTGGGGAGCACCGGACCGCGGGCCAACTCTGCCAACCTGTGATCGTGGGTTAGGTTGCGACGCATGGGCAAGGCAGCCGCAGTCGTCTGGGACCAGTCCTTCCTCGGGTACGACCTCGGTGGGGACCATCCGCTCAACCCGGTCCGCCTGGACCTCACGATCCGGCTCGCGACGGCGCTCGGCGTGCTCGACGGGGTGGGGCTCATCGCGCCCGAGGCGGCGACCGACGCCGACATCGAACGGGTGCACACCGCGTCCTACCTCACGGCCGTGCGGGAAGCCCCGAGTTCGGCGTGGGACGTCGGCCACGGGCTCGGGACCAGCGACAACCCGGTGTTCGACCGGATGCACGAGGCGTCGGCGCTGATCGTCGGCGGGTCCCTCGAAGCCGCGCGGCGGATCGCGACCGGCGAGTCGGATCGGGCGGTGAGCATCGCGGGCGGGCTGCACCACGCCATGCGCGACCACGCGGCGGGCTTCTGCGTCTACAACGACTGCGCGGTGGCGATCTCGTGGCTGCTGGACAACGGGTTCGACCGGATCGCCTACGTCGACGTCGACGTGCACCACGGCGACGGCGTGCAGAACGCGTTCTACGACGACCCGCGGGTCATGACGATCTCGGTGCACCAGAACCCCATGACGCTGTGGCCCGGCACGGGCTGGCCCGCCGAGCTGGGCGGGAAGGGCGCGGAGGGCACGGCGGTCAACCTGCCGCTGCCGCCCGGCACCCGCGACGGCAACTGGCTGCGGGCGTTCCACGCCGTGGTGCCGGGTCTGCTGGGCGCGTTCCGGCCGCAGGTCCTCGTCACCCAGTGCGGTGTGGACAGCCACCAGGAGGACCCGCTGGCCGACCTCGCGCTGTCGGTCGACGGGCACCGGGCGATCTACCGGGCGCTGCGGGACCTGGCCGAGACGTACGCGGGCGGCAAGTGGCTCGCGCTCGGCGGGGGCGGCTACGAGCTGCTGCGGGTCGTCCCGCGCTCGTGGACGCACCTGCTGGCGACCGTGCTGGACCGCGACCTCGACCCGAACGTGCCGCTGCCCGCGAGCTGGGTGTCGCACGCGTCGCGGCTCGCGCCGGGCTGGTCGCTGCCGTCGTCGATGACCGACGGCGCGGACCCCGGCTTCACGCCGTGGGACGGCGACGCCGACACCCCGGTCGACGCGGCCGTCCGCAACACCCGCCGTGCTGTCTTCCCGCTGCACGGGCTGGACCCGGACGACCGCCGGGACTGACCGTTCTGCGCCGGTGTCACAGGCACGCTAGGACTACTCCGAGGACTAGAGGAACCGGTGGCGGACATGGCCGAGGTCGACCCGTACGACTTCCCCGAGCACTGGGAGGCCGACGTCGTGCTGTCCGACGGCGGCACGGTGCACCTGCGGCCGATCACGCCCGCCGACGCGCCCCGGCTGCTGGCGTTCCACGGCAGGCTGTCCGAGCGCACCCGCTACTTCCGCTACTTCGGCCCCTACCCGCGGATGCCCCAACGGGACCTGGAGCGGTTCAGCACCGTCGACCACCTCGACCGGGTGGCGCTCGTGGCGTCGCTGGGCGACGACATCGTCGCGGTGGGCCGCTTCGACCGGCTGGACTCGGGCGACTCGGCCGAGATCGCGTTCGTCGTGGAGGACGGCCACCAGGGGCGCGGGCTGGGCTCGATCCTGCTGGAGCACCTCGCCGCCGCGGCGCGGGAACGCGGGCTCGGCCGGTTCGTGGCGGAGGTGCTCGCGGAGAACGGCCAGATGGTGAGGGTCTTCCGCGACGCCGGGTACGTGGTCAGCCGCGAGTTCGAGGAGGGCGTGCTGCACCTGGAGTTCGCGATCGACCCGACCGAGCAGTCCGTCGAGGTCGCGCGGTCGCGGGAGCAGGCGGCCGAGGCGCGCAGCGTGCACAACCTGCTGCACCCGAGGTCGGTCGCGGTGATCGGCGCGTCCACCGACCCCACCAAGATCGGCAACGCGGTGCTGGCGAACCTGCTGTCCGCCGACTTCACCGGCCCGGTCTACCCGGTCAACGGCGAGCACCGGTCGGTGCGCGGGGTGCGGGCGTACGCGTCGGTGCTGGACATCCCCGACGACGTGGACCTCGCCGTGGTCGCGGTGCCCGCGGCGGTCGTCGACGAGGTCATGGACGCCTGCCTGGCCAAGGGCGTGAAGGCGCTCGTGGTGGTGTCGTCCGGGTTCGGCGAGACCGGCCCGGACGGGCGCGGCGCGGAGCTGCGGCTGGCCGAGGAGGCGCGGTCGCACGGGATGCGGGTCGTCGGGCCGAACGCGCTGGGCGTGCTGAACACCGACCCGAGGGTCCGCCTCAACGCCACGCTCGCGCCGCGGCTGCCCGCGCTGGGCCGCACCGGCTTCTTCTGCCAGTCCGGCGCGCTGGGGACGGCGATCCTGGCCGACGCCGCCGACCGCGGCCTCGGCCTGTCGACGTTCGTGTCCGCGGGCAACCGCGCGGACGTGTCCGGCAACGACCTGCTCCAGTACTGGGAGACCGACCCGGCGACCGACCTCGTGCTGCTGTACCTGGAGTCGTTCGGCAACCCGCGCAAGTTCGCCCGGCTGGCCCGCCGCCTCGGCCGCACCAAGCCGATCGTCGCGGTGAAGTCCGGCAGGCACGCCGTGACGCCCGCGCTGGCCGCCACGACCGTCCGGGTGGACGAGGCGAGCGTGCAGGCGCTGTTCGAGCAGGCCGGGGTCATCAGGGTCGAGTCGCTGGCCCAGCTGTTCGACACGGCGCTGCTGCTGGCCCACCAGCCGCTGCCCGCGGGCAACCGGGTCGCGGTGGTCGGCAACTCGACCGCGATCGGCCTGCTCGCCGCGGACACCGCGCTGGCCCAGGGGCTGGAACTGGCCGGGGACCCGGTCGACATCGGCCCGCAGAGCGGCCCGGAGGACTTCGCCGCCGCCGTCCGCGACGCCCTGAGCAGCCCGGACGCCGACGCGCTCGTCGTGGTGTTCGTGCCGCCGCTGGCCGTCCCCGGCACGGCGTACGCCCGCGCGCTGCGCGAGGTCGTCGCCGAGACCGGCAACGCCAAGCCCATCGCGTCCACGTTCCTCGCGGTCGAGGGCGTGCCGGACGAGTTGGCGGTGCCCGGTCCGGGCGGCGCGCCCGGCCGCGGGTCCGTCCCGTCCTACCCGAGCCCGGAACGCGCGGTGCTCGCCCTGTCGCGGGCCATGCGGTACGCGCGGTGGCGTTCCGCCCCGCAGGGAACGTTCACCCGGCCCGACGGCATCGACACCGAGACGGCGTCCGCGCTGGTCACGGCCCTGTTGGCGGAAGGTGTCGAGCAGGTCGACGACGAGTCCGCCGTCCGCCTGCTCGGCTACTACGGCGTCGATGTGGTGCCGTTCCGGGTCGTCGACTCGGCGGACGACGCCGTGGCCGCGGCCGTGGAACTGGGCTACCCGGTCGCCATGAAGTCGACCGACGACCGGCTGCGGCACCGCTACGACCTGGTCGGCGTGCGGCTGGACCTCGGTGGGGAGGAAGCGGTCCGGGCCGCCTACGACGCGTTGACCTCGATGGCGGGGGAGTCGGGCGCGTACGTGCAGCGCATGGCGCCCAAGGGCATCTCCTGCACGCTCGGGCTCCAGGACGACCCGTCGTTCGGCACGCTGCTGTCGTTCGGGCTGTCCGGTCTCGTCAGCGACCTGCTGGGCGACCGCGCGTACCGGGCGGTCCCGCTGACCGACACCGACGCCGCCGCGCTGGTCCGAGCGCCGAAGGCCGCCCCGCTGCTCGCGGGCTACCGGGGTGACGTCCCGGCCGACCTGCCCGCGTTGGAGGACCTGGCCCTCCGGCTGGCGGCGCTCGCCGAGGACCTGCCGGAGGTGCGCTCGCTGGCGCTGGAACCGGTGCTCGCGTCGGCCGCGGGGGCGTTCGTGAGCAGCGCCAGGATCACCATCGGACCGCCCCCGTCGCGTCACGACAGCGGTCCCCGACGATTGCGGACTCCGGGAGCCGGACGGTAATCGCGTTCTCTTATTGCTGTTACCGATCCGGTTGTCGCGGATTGCGCGCGCTGGACCGATCCCGAAGTCGATCCCGCGTTCCGGGGTGGACGGCGGCCATTTCTGCGCCTAGATTTCGCCCAACACGTTGGCCCTTCGACCTCGCACGTGTTCGTATGCCGAACACAACCGCCGCCGTGCCATCCGCCTAAGAGGGACCGCAGAGGGGAAAGAACGGTGCAGGGTTTCCTGTCGCGCCTGGTCGCGGCCTGTTCCGCACTGGTGCTCGTGGCTGCTTGTTCCTCCGGTGACACCACTTCCGTTGCGGGAAAGCGCTCTCTCACCATCGGCGTCTCGTTCGACCAGCCAGGACTCGGTCTGCGCAGGCTCGACGGCGCGCTCCGGGGCATCGACATCGACATCGCGCGTTACATCGCGAACGACCTGGGCGTCGCGGAGCAGAATATCTCCTGGCAAGAAGCGCAACCCGCGAATAGGGAGAAGTTGCTCACATCCGGGCAGGTGGATCTCGTCCTCTCCACTTACTCGATCACGGACAAGCGGAAGGAGGTCATCGACTTCGTCGGGCCCTACTTCCTGGCCGGACAGGATCTGCTGGTCCGTTTGGACGATGGCCGGATCACCGGTCCGGAATCGCTCGACAACGACCCCAATCTGCGGTTGTGCTCGGTTCAGGGCACTACGTCCGCGGAGTACGTGAAGACCCAGTTCGCGAAGAACGTGAAACTCGTCGAGTACCCGAAGTTCAGCGACTGCGTCACGGCCGTGCTGGCGGACAACGCCGACGCCATGACCTCGGACGACGTGATCCTCGCGGGATACGCGGCGCAGAACCCGGAGTTGCTGCGGGTGGTCGGCAAGCCGTTCAGCAAGGAGGAATACGGAATCGGTATCCGCAAGGGTGACGCGGACGGCAAGAAGAAGGTCACCGAGGCGGTCCGGAAGTTGATCGACAGCGGGGAGTGGAAGAAGGTGATCGACCGCAACGTCGGCCCATCAGGATATGTGATCCCGGATCCGCCGACGCTGGCTTCCTGAGACGGTCCACACTCTGGTTTCACTCGTATGCGTACTGTGCGCAACGTAGGCTCACTGCTCGTGACTGTTTCGCATCGCGTCCCCCCATATCGGGCGGACGGCCCGGTTCGTGCCGGTATCCCCGAGCACGGCCGGATTCCCCGCTACTACGCCGTGAAAACCGAATTGCTGTGGTTGGTGGAAGCTCTCGGAGAGGGCACAGCGCTGCCTTCCGAGCGGGAGCTGGCCGAACGCTTCTCCGTGTCGCGGGTGACCCTCCGGCAGGCGGTCGGTGAACTCGTCCTGGAGGGCAAGTTGCAACGTCGCCAAGGCAGCGGGACGTTCGTCGCCCCGCCCAAGCTCGTGCAGCCCCTGTCGCTGGTCAGCTACACGGAGGGCATGCTGCGCCAGGGTGTCGCGCCCGCGCGCAACGTGATCACCTGCGAACTCCTGCCCGCCGACGAGGTGCTGTCGCGCGACCTCCGGCTCGACGTCGGGGCGCCGGTGGTGCACCTGGAACGCGTGCTGCTGGCCGACGAGGAGCGGATCGGGCTGGAGTCGACCTACCTGTCGGTCGCCAGGTTCCCGGACCTGCTGGACGTCTTCGACGCCACGACCTCGCTCTACTCCTGCCTGACCGACCGCTTCGGCGTCGTCTTCGACGAGGCGGAGGAGCGGATAGAGACCGTGCTGGCCACACCCCGCGAGGCCCTGCTGGTCGGCAACAACCCCGCGCTGCCGATGCTGCTGCTGCACCGCATCTCGTTCGACACGGCGGGTGAGCCGATCGAGCGCGTCCGGTCCCTGTTCCGGGGCGACCGGTTCAGCTTCGTGGCCCGGCTGACGGCCGAGAAGTGAGCTCGACCGTCCACTGAGGACTTCACGGCCCGCTCGACGCCGACAACCGCCCGTTTGCGGGAGCTTCGCCCGGCTCTCCCGGCGGTACCGTTGTGGGGTCGCTGTGGCGCGGCGTTCGCGACGAGGCGGACGGATCGAGGTGTGCCGTGACGTTCAAAGCGGAGTTCGTCGCCGAACTCGAGGACTGCCTGCGCGGCCACGGCGTGGTCCCGGTGAGCGATCCCGGAGCCCTGGCCCGGTTCATCGAGTACGTGCGGCTGCTGCCCGAGGAGCATCCCCGGCTGCGCTGCCTGGAAGGCGTCGACCAGGGGTCGGGCTCCTTCTGGAACAACCCGGCCGTCTGGTGGGAGCGGGTGCCCACGTTCGGGGTCGTCCACACCGATTGCGGTGCCCTGCTGGACGACCTCCTGGACGAGGCCGTGAACGACGAGGTCGATGTCCTGGAGATGGAGATCCGCGAACTGCCCGGCTGACGGGCAGGAAAAAACCCGCCGCGCGCCCGGTGGTCGGTCCGGACGCGCAACGGGTTTCGAGTACGAAGGTCAGACGGTCAGCAGCTTGTCGAAGAAGGCGCGGTACTGGCGCAGTGCCACCCGCAGCTCCTCGGTCTCGACCTGCTCGCCCTTGCTCCACTGCCCCTCGAGGGACTTCTTGTGGTCGGCGAACGTCGTCGCCAGGCTCTGCATCACCTGCGCGACGAGCTGGTCGGCGTGCTGCACCGCGTCTCTCGGGCTGTCGACGAAGTCGGACTGGAGTCCACGCCACTCGCCGCGGAAACGCTCGACCTCCTCGCCGGTGAACAGCGGGGCCGCGCCCGCCTGGTCGTCGTTCGCCGCGGGCTTCTGCTGCGCGACGACCGGCTCGTCCACGGTCTCGGCGACCGGCTCGTCCTCGACCACGGTGTCGTCGTGCACGGTCTCGTCGCGCACGGCCTGGTCGTCGTCGAGGGTCGTCGGCTGCTCGTCGTACTGGTCGGTCGTCTCACCGTAGGGCCGGTTGTCGGCGTCCACGTCGTCGTGCTGGTCGGAGACGACCGG
Organism: Umezawaea sp. NPDC059074; assembly: GCF_042738955.1. NCBI lineage: Bacteria > Bacillati > Actinomycetota > Actinomycetes > Pseudonocardiales > Pseudonocardiaceae > Umezawaea > Umezawaea sp. NPDC059074. The sequence continues at coordinate 7,806 of NZ_JBHYHC010000119.1, read as the reverse complement.
GCGGTCGGTGTCGTAGTGCTCGCCCGTCGTGGCCGTGCCGTACTCGTCGGTGGTGGTGTCGCGGTCCCGGTCGTCCGCGTGGGTGCGGTCGTGGTCGGGCAGCAGGTCTTCGGTGCTGAGCGGCCTGAGGTCCTGGCGTTCGGTCATGGCTTCGCTCCTTCTCGTCAGGCCTTGTGGGCCCGGTCGTCGTTGGCCCGAGCGTCGTCGGCGTGGTTCTCGGTCGTGCCGAGCAAGTCCTGGAACAAGGTGCGGTAGTGGACCATCGCGTTGCGGAGGTCCTCGGTCGTCGCGTCACCGGACTGGTCGCGCTGCGAGATCTCGTGCGCGGAGCGGTAGTGCTCCAGCGTGCGCGAGTGCTCGACGGAGAGGAGTTCCGCCTGCTTCTCGTAACTTCCGGTGGGGTAGCCGCGCTCGGACATCAGGTCGGTCACCAGCACGTCGGCCTCGGCCACGGCACCCGCGGGGGCGTCGACGAACTGTTCCTGGATGCGCGACCAGTGGCGCCCGTAGCTCTCCCGCGACTGCGGGGAAAGCTCGTGGAGCTCCAGCTCCGCGTGCTTCTTCTGCCGTTCGACGAGTTCACGCTCCGCGGCCGTGCGGTTCTCGCTGCCCTGCACCGCGCGGTCGTACTCCGGGCCGAACTTGTCCTGCAGCCGCTTCCGTTGGAGGTACTTGTTCAACAGGACTGCGATCACAGCCAGTACGACCAGCACGACGACGATGCCGATGATGGCGCCGGTGGACATCGCAGCCTCCTTTGGTCTGGGGGAGTTTGGACAAAGCCGGGGTTCCCTTGTGCCGCAGGGATAAACATCGGTTTGCGGATGGAGCAACCCGCTCACGCAAAAGGCGCACCGGCTGCCTACTGGCAACCGGTGCGCCTTCACGCGGGGTGCTCAGCCCTTCACGCAGATGACCTGCTTCAGCTTCGCCACGACCGTCACGAGGTCGGACTGGCTCGCGATGACCTTCTCCACGTCCTTGTACGCGCCGGGGATCTCGTCCACGACGCCGGCGTCCTTCCGGCACTCCACCCCGGCCGTCTGCTCCGCGAGGTCCTTAGCGGTGAACACCTTCTTCGCCTTGGTGCGCGACATCTTGCGGCCCGCGCCGTGCGACGCGGACTCGAACGACTCGGGGTTGCCCAGCCCGCGCACGATGTACGACCCGGTGCCCATCGACCCCGGAATGATCCCCAACTCGCCCAGACCGGCCCGGATCGCGCCCTTGCGCGTCACGAGCACGTCCTCGCCGAAATGGGTCTCCTCGGCCACATAATTATGGTGGCAGCTGATCGGCTCGTCGAACCGCACGTGCTCGAACTCCCCGCGCAGCACGTCGCACACCAGGCGCAGCATCACCGACCGGTTGCGGCGCGCGTAGTCCTGCGCCCAGTACAGGTCGTGCCGGTACGCGGCCATCTCCGGCGTCCCCGACAGGAACACGGCGAGGTCCGGGTCGGGCAGCTCCGCGTTGTGCGCCAGCTTCCGCGCCACCGCGATGTGGTGCTGCGCCAGCTCGTTGCCGATGTTGCGCGACCCCGAGTGCAGCATCACCCAGACCTGCTGCGCCTCGTCCAGGCACACCTCGAGGAAGTGGTTTCCCCCGCCCAGCGTCCCGATCTGCCGCAACGCCTTCTCGGCCCGCGCGTGCACGGCGGGCGTCAGGTCCTCGAACCCGCGCCAGAACGCCTGCCAGTCACCGGCGTCGCCCTCGCCGAACGCGGGCTCGGCGTGCTGCTGGAACCCCACGGGCACGGCGGCCTCGATCCGGCTCCGCAGCCCGCGCAGGCTCTCCGGCAGGTCGGACGCCGTCAACGACGTCCGCACGGCCGTCATCCCGCAGCCGATGTCGACGCCCACGGCGGCGGGCGACACGGCGTCGCGGAGCGCGATGACCGAGCCCACGGTCGCGCCGCGGCCGAAGTGCACGTCCGGCATCACGGCGACGTGCTTGACCGCCCACGGCAGCGCGGAGATGTTCCGCAGCTGCTGCATCGCTTGGGACTCGACCTCCTCGGGCCGAGTCCACAAGCGAATGTCCACCCCGTTGCCGGGGACGGTGATGGGTGCCATGACTCCAGGCTAGGCGGTGATTTCCTTACCGCCTAACGACTTTCGGGAATCCGCGCCGGTCGTTCAGCGGCTCACCGCCCGCCGGTACTGCCGGATCGCCAGCGGGACGAACACCACGAGGATCACCAGGCTCCACAGCACGGACGCCAGCACCGGGTGCTGCAACGGCCACACGTCCGGCGCGGGGTAGCCCGGACTCGTGTTGCCGAACAGCTCCCGAGCCGCCTGCGTCACGGCCGAGATCGGGTTCCACTCCGCGAAGGCCTTCAACGGCCCCGGCAGGTTCGTGGTGCCGACGAAGGTGTTCGCGATGAACGTCAACGGGAAGATCACGATGAACGACGCGTTGTTCACCACCTCGGGCGACCGCACCGCGAGCCCCACGACCGCCATGCCCCACGAGATCGAGTAGGCGAACAGCAGCATCACCCCGAACCCGGCCAACGCCTCCAGGAACGACGAGTGGATCCGCCACCCCACGAGCAGCCCGGTCACCGACATCACCACGATGACGATCACGTTGTTCAGCAGGTCGCTGGTGGTCCGCCCGATCAGCACCGCCGACCGCGCCATCGGCAGCGAGCGGAACCGGTCGATGATCCCCTTCTGCATGTCCTCGGCCAGCCCGGTGCCGGTGATCGTCGCCCCGAACACCACGGTCTGGGCGAAGATGCCCGCCATCAGGAACTCCCGGTAGTTCATGCCGGGGATCTCGATGGCGCTGCCGAACACGTAGGCGAACAGCAGCACGAACATGATCGGTGACAGGGTCGCGAACACGATCAGGTCCGGCACCCGCTTCACCTTGATCAGGTTGCGCTTGGCGACGACCGCGCCGTCCGCCAGCGCCTCCACGAACGCGTTCACTTCCCGTTCTCCTCGTCCTCGGCGGAGTGCCCCGTCAGCGTCAGGAACACGTCGTCCAGCGTCGGTCGCCGCAGACCGATGTCCAGCACCTTGATCGCCTCGCCGTCGAGCAGCCGCACCGCTTCCACGAGCAGGTCAGCCCCGCCCGACACGGGCACGACCACGTGGTGGCTGCGCGCGTCCGCGGTGATCTCCGCGATGGCCAGCGGCCCCAACGCCTTCCGCGTCAGCTCCACGTCACGGGCCGACGCCACGGTCAGCTCCAGCCGTTCGCCGCCCACCTGGGCCTTGAGCTGGTCCGACGTGCCCTCGGCGATGACCTTGCCGCGGTCGATCACGGCGATCTGGTCGGCCAGCCGGTCGGCCTCCTCCAGGTACTGGGTGGTCAGCAGCACCGTGGTGCCCCCGGCGACCAGTTCCTCGATCACGTCCCACATGCCCAGCCTGCTGCGCGGGTCGAGCCCCGTCGTCGGCTCGTCCAGGAACAGCACCACCGGTTTGGCCACCAGCGCCGCGGCGAGGTCCAGCCGCCGCCGCATCCCGCCGGAGTACCCCTTCACCTGCCGGTCGGCCGCCTCGACGAGGTCGAAGCGCTCCAGCAGTTCCCGCGCCCGGTCCCGGCTGGGCGCGCGCCCCAGGTGGTAGAGCCGCCCCACCATGTCCAGGTTCTCGAACCCCGTCAGCGTCTCGTCGACGGCCGCGTACTGGCCGGACAGCCCGATCCGCTTCCGCAGCGCCCGCGCGTCCTCCACGACGTCGAGCCCGGCCACCGAGGCCTTGCCCGAGTCGAACTCCAGCAGGGTCGTCAACACCCGCACCGCCGTCGTCTTGCCCGCGCCGTTGGGTCCGAGCAGCCCCATGATGCTGCCCTCGGGCACCACCAGGTCGAGCCCGTCCAGTGCGACGACGGACCCGTACCTCTTGACCAGTCGTTCGGCCACGATCGCGTCTGCCATGCGCACATGATGCGGCCGGGCACCGACATTTTCGCCCGATTTGTCGACGCGACTCGCTGACCAGTGGACATACGACTGTCGGCGGCGCGGCCCGGGGCCGG